>CAZPGO010000015.1:0-24389 GCA_964586355.1 uncultured archaeon | reverse complement strand
CTTCTTCTTTAGGAGCTTCTTCTTTTACTTCTTCTTTAGGAGCTTCTTCTTTTACTTCTTCTTTAGGAGCTTCTTCTTTTACTTCTTCCTTAGGAGCTTCTTCTTTTACTTCTTCCTTAGGGGCCTCTAATTCTCCAGTTCTTTTTAATTTATATTCTTGTTCTAAATTTTTTAAGTATTTTATATCATCATAAACTTTTATATAAGCAACACAGTTGTGTTTTCCAAACTCTTGATTTATAGTATCAATAGATACTAATTTATCATCAACACCTAACATAGCAGCAACTTTTTTTAAGACTTCTTTTCTCTCTGGGGTTTTAACTGCTGTTATTTTTGCTATTATGTTTGTTCTGTGTAATAAATCATTTCTTTGTTTTTCTAATTCTATATTCATAATTAATTCCTCTTTTTAATTTTTATCTACTTAATCTTAATGCATATCTTCCAGGTGTTTTAACATCCATAGCTTCAGCAATTTCTGATTTTTCTGGATCAATAATCAAAGCATTACCTTTCCAAAAAGTGGTAAAAGTTGTTCCAGAACAAATAGGACATTCTTTTATTATTTCTTTTTTATCTGATGTACTTAAGTTCTCATCATCTTCTATTATTTTTCTGCATTTTCTACATGCTTTATAAGTCATACTAAATCACGATTTTATTTTTTTGATTTTGGTTTTTTATTTGATTTTGTTGAGATCTCTTTAGTTGTAGTTTTCTTTTCTTTCTTTGCTGATTTTTTTTCTTTTTTTTCAGTAGATGTTTGCCATTCTGGTTTTCCTAATCCAAATTGTCTCATAGTTAAACCTATCTTTGTGTCTGCAACTGTTCCTTTTAAACTAACATTTGCAATTCTAGTTAAAACTAAATCTTCAATTACTAAAGTTTGTTTATATTCTTTACCTTCAAAACCAGGTAATTCACCATTATAAGAATTAAAATCATCCATAACTTGGGATACATGACACAAACCTTCAACAGGACCAATTTTTAAGAAAGCACCAAAATCTGTTGCTTGTGTTACCACACCATTAACTATTTCATGTAGTTTTGGCAAATATGTAATTACTGAAAATTTAACTTTAAAAAAAACATTTGGATCTCCAGGAATTATTTCGCCAACATCATGTTCTATTAATTCTGTAACAGCTATAATTAATCCTATATTTTTTTCTATATTTCCTTCGTACTCTTTTGATAATTGATTTATAATTATTTCATTTAACTCACCAGAGATACCTTCTGGTGCAATACTTGCAATTCCTTCCAAAACATATTTTTTATAGCCCATTTATATCCTCTTTTTTATTTTAATTTAAATAAACATCATGAAGTCTTAGTGTTAAAACTCTTCTGTTTTTTTCTAAAATTTTCTCTTTTAGTTTTCTATCATTTGTGTATATTAAATATTCTTTACTAAAATAAATTAACATTTTATCAACTTTATCAAACTTTTCTAAAACTTCTTTAGAACAGTCTAATATTTTCATTTTATTTACTAATAATAATTTATCTATAAATTTTTTTATTTGCTCTAATTTTTTTGGTTTTACTTTATATACTTTTTCTAGTTCTTTAAGTGATTTATCTAATATAAAAAATTCTGCATCAGTAATTATTTTTTGTGCAAAATCAAAAACATCTTTTTTTTGCTCAAACATATAAACAATTACATTTGTATCAATTAATATTTTATTTCTTCTATTATTTAATTTCAGCATATCCAGATAATCTCCAACGCCCATTAATTAACCTACTTATCGCTATGGTTTCTGATTTATGATAAACTGCTTCTTTTTTTAAAGAAATTAATAGCTGATTATTTTTATATTTTTTTACTGTTCCTAAATGCGCAGCAGATCCAATAATTAAAACAACATTTTCACTTGTTTTTATTGGTTCTTTATTAGATTCTAATAATCTATCAATTTTAGTATATATTAAATCCAATTCTAAAGCAACCTTTGGCTTAGATTCAGAAACACAGATTAACTGTCCAACCATCTTATCTCCAGAAATAAAAAATGGATCTAAATTTGTACCAACAGC
The DNA here is from genome assembly GCA_964586355.1 of uncultured archaeon. Classification (GTDB taxonomy): domain Archaea; phylum Iainarchaeota; class Iainarchaeia; order Iainarchaeales; family CSSED10-239; genus JAKQTP01. Next base: position 22,337 of record CAZPGO010000015.1, on the reverse strand, counting down.
TATCAAACCACCAGCATGTGCTTTCTTAAAAGAGATTCCATTTGAATTTAATGATTCTACTGTAAACTCAATTGGCTTATCTATTCCAGGGTATAACCAAACTTTTTGCTTTTCAGATAAGGTTCCTTGTAAGATAGAACCTCCTAAAACACCACCTTGTAAGTTTTTTATGTCCTGACCTGGTTTATTTATATCAAAGGATCTAACAACTCTCATTTTTAGGGGGGCAGAGTGATCTAATTTAGGTTTTGGAATATACTCTACTAAAGCTCCAACTAAAGCATCCATGTTTGTATCAAAATGTGCTGATGTTGGAATTATAGGCACATGAGAATATCCTTCATTATCTAAAAATTCTCTGATTTTTTTATAATTTTCAATAGCTTCTTCTTTTGTAACTAAGTCTATTTTATTTTGACAAACAACAATATTTTTTATACCATGCATTTTTAATGCAGAAAAATGTTCTACGGTTCTTGGTTGTGGGCAATCTTCATTTGCAGCAACTACTAATATAGCACCATTTAACAAAGTAGCACCAGAAAGCATAACCGCCATTAATGTTTCATGACCTGGAGCATCTACAAAAGAAACTTTTCTTACTAATTCGCAATCAGATCCACAAAGTGCACATTTTTTTTTAATTCCATATGCTTGAATACCATTACATTTTTTGCATTTATAAAACTCTGCATCAGCATAACCTAGTTTTATAGATATACCTTGCTTAATTTCATCTGAATGTTTATCTGTTCTAGTTCCAGTTAATTTTGATGTTAGTGTGGTTTTTCCATGATCAACATGACCAACAACACCAATATTTAACTCTGATTGTATTTGTTCCATTTATTATCTTTTCACTTTTTTTTCTTTTTCTTTGATTTCTTATCTTCATCTGTTTTTTCTTTTTTTGGATATTTTTCTCTTAATGTGCTTGTGTCGCCTTCAGTTATTTTAACATTTACTTGTTGAGTGTTTTCTGTAATTATTCTTCCAGAAACTCTAACTCTTTTTCTTTGTCCTTTTTTTGTTGCTGACTTAAATCCAAAACCTATCTTTGTAAGTATCTTCTTTGGTCTTTCTGAATCTAGTTTTGGGCTTAATGGAAAACCTTGTTTATCAGATCCCCCTGTTATTTTTCCTTTAAGACCAGGAACAATAACTGATAAATCTAATTCGTCTTTTATTTTTTTTCCAATTAATGATAATCTTGTTTTATCATCAACCTCAACATTATAACTTTCTTTTGTTTTTGAATCGTTTAGTACTATTTTCAAAGCCATACACCTCTTTTAATTTCATTCTTCTTTTTTTCTTTGTTTTATTTCATTTAATAAAAATATTTCTTCACTTGTTAGTTCTGTATCAATTATTTTTTCTAATTTTTCAATTACTGTTTTTGAAATATAAATTTCTAAAACATCTCCTTCTTTAAAATCTTTTAAGTAACTTGCATCTTTTATAGAAATCGCAACTTCATCATCTACAATTGCTTTTTCTATTTGAGAGCCTTGAGATTGTATATGTTCTACCTGTCCAATAACTTTACCATTAAACTCAATATTAGCATTTGCAACTAATCTTCCTTGTAAAATTTTAACACCAACTACTGCTGGTTTGCTTGCTCTAAATATACAATTTGGTAATATTTTAAACTTACAAGGATAAATTATTTCTTTTAAAATTTTTTCATTTTCTGATTTCTTTTGTTTGGTTATCCAATCTTGGTAGTCCTCAATTAATTTATATATAATATTATTTTTAAATATAGGTATTTTGCTCTTAATTAGCTCTTCTTCAAAATCTTTGTCAATTTTTACATTAAATAAAAATAATACTCCTTGATCTTTGTCTTTTTTATTTAAAATCTTTAATTCTAATAAATCTTTTCCAGTAAAATCACCAATATCTGAATGTGCTATACAGATTCCGTTTTTGGTAAGTAGGTTTTGTAATGCTTCTAATGATCCTAATGTGTCTGCTTTTATAAATGCTCCTTGCTCTCCTTTTGCAAAACAACTGTAAGCTCTGTTTTTTAAATGTTCTACTGCTTCTTGGTCTTTACTAGATACTATTAGTCCACCAGGCAAACAGTCTTCTAAACCATTTGCTATTATTTTTACACCACTAGCAGCATATACTTCTGAGGCCAGCACATATGGTGATTTTTTGTCTATTGCACTCATTACATTTGGTTTTAATATAGATTTTATTTTTGTTTCTTTTATTCCTGATTTAGTTGGAAACACCACAGAATCTTTTAACTTTAATTGACCTTGATAAACAATAACATCAGCAGTTGTCCCAAGCCCTTTAAGATCTCCAACCTCCAAAACTGCTGCTTGCATTTTATCTGTTGGATCTAGGGTTATTTTTTTGCCTAAAAATTTTTGACTTAAGACTGATAAAAATAAAACACATTCAGAAAGACCCCATGATTTTAATATTGATGTTGGGATTATTGCTACTGTTTTTGTGAAATCTGTAACTCTATCATATCTTTCTGCAAGATATCCTTTATCATAAAGCTGTCCAACAATTTTGTATATTTTTTCATCTAATGTGTCTAAAAGCTTTTTTGGTTGAGTATTAAGATTTGAAGTAATATCAAAACTTTCTTGTTGCCAACTTCCTGGCATTAGATCTATTTTATTTGCTGCAATAATAAAAGGAACTTTATACATTTTTAAAATATTTAGTGTTTCAATATCTTGTGCTTGAAGACCTTTATTTATATCTACAACTAACACCACAAGATCTGCTAAAGATCCACCTCTTTCTCTTAAATTATCAAAAGCATTGTGACCTGGGGTATCTATAAACAACAATCCAGGAATATTTATTTCAAAATTAAATTTTTTTGCTAGATGCCCACAAAATTTTGTGATTATATCTATAGTTATTTCTGTAGCACCAATGTGTTGTGTTATTTTTCCTGCTTCTTTACTAACAATTACTGAGCCCTTAACTTTATCTAGAAAAGTAGTTTTTCCAGAGTCTATGTGGCCCATTATTGTTATTATTGGTTGTCTATACAAAATGTGATCACAATTTTATTTTTTTAAAAAAAAGAAAAATAGGTGTAGAAAAATATATTAATTATTCTTCTGACTTTTCTGCTTGTTTTTTTTGATGTCTTTTCTTTTCTAATTGATAGGTTTCTGTCCATCTTGTTTTTAGAGGCTTGTATTTTTTATTCAATTGATTTTTTCTACACTTGCTTGAGCAAAAATAATAAATTGTACCATCTTTTTTAGCATAGACTACGCCTGTTCCTTTCTCCATTTCTTTTCCACAAAATGTACATTTCATTTTGTATTCACCTTTTTTATTTTAATATGCTAAGTTAGCGTGTTCTTATGTCTTTTGCTTCTGACTCAGGATTCATTAAAATTAAAATATCTCCTTTTTTTACTACGCCTCTAACATTTCTTTTTTTTATTCTTCCTTTTTCCATACCATCAAGTATTTTACATAATACCTGAGTTGCTTCTCCACGAGAACCTGTTCTTCCAACAATATCAACAATTTCTGCTGGAACTCCTTCATCTGCCATATTATTTCACCATTTTTTTATTTACTCTTTTTTTGGCTCTTCTTCTTTAGGAGCTTCTTCTTTTACTTCTTTAGGAGCTTCTTCTTTTACTTCTTTAGGAGCTTCCTCTTTCTTAGGTTCTTCTTTTACTTCTTTAGGAGCTTCTTCTTTTACTTCTTTAGAAGCTTCCTCTTTCTTAGGTTCTTCTTTTACTTCTTTAGGAGCTTCTTCTTTCTTAGGTTCTTCTTTTACTTCTTTAGGAGCTTCCTCTTTCTTAGGTTCTTCTTTTACTTCTTCCTTAGGTGCTTCTTTCTTTAGCTCGTCTTTAGGCTCGTCTTTAGATTTTTCTTTTTTTTCCGCAACTTTTGCTTTTACTTCTTTTTCTGGTTTTACAACTTCTGCTTTTTTAGAAACAACCCCAGAAATTTCTTCTATCTTATTTATTAATGCACTAAATTCTTTTTTTGCAACTCCTTCATCAGTAATTGAAACAGAACTTGCTTTTGCTGATATTCCAACAATCTTACCTAGTTCTTCTTTTGTACTTACATAAGTAAAAGGAATATTTTTTTCTTTACAAATAACAGGAACATGCATAACAATTTCTGCAGGACTAATATCTTCTGCAATTATTACTAATTTTGCAATATTTCTTTCTATTGTTTTTGTAACCTCATTAATTCCTATTTTTATTTTTCCAGATTTACTAATTTTACTTACAACATCTGCTTGTAAAGTTTTTAGATCTTCTGGTACTGAAAATTTAACATATTCTGCCATAAAATAACCTCCAATTTTATTTTCATCGGCTTTTTTTAAACTAAAAAAAGGTCTGCTTTTTTGATTTTTTTCTTATCAAAAAAACACCAACTATATAATATATTATATATTTAGGAATCTTTTTAAATAGATTTGTAATAACATATTTTTATGATCAAAACTAAAAAAGAAGAAGAAAATTTTAATAATAAAATAAAACTAGTTTTAGAAAAAGAATCCAAAAAATCTCTTTGTTTAAAAAAACAAATAGCTGCTGTTGTTGTAAAAAATAAGATGGTTATAGGAAAAGGACATAATGGAAATTCTAAAAATATTCCTCCTTGCTCAGTTCTTGGATGTGCAAAAAATTATTTTAAATATAGACCTGGTCAAAAAAACGAATTATGCACAGGAATTTGTGCAGAACAAAGAGCAATGATTGATGCTTTAAAAAAAGGGTTTGATCTTAAAAATGCTGTTGTTTACTGCACACACAGCCCTTGCTATGCTTGTTGCAGATATTTTGTAGAGTTTGGTATTAAAAAGGTTTATTATATTTATGAATATGATGATATTTTTGCTAAACAAATTAGAAAGCTTGGAAAAATAGAAAAAATAAAATTTTAATTATGCCCAGTATTGATCAAAATGAGTGGTAATTGCTTTTGTTAAACTAGGATTATTTTTTAAAACTGTTAAATGATATACTTCTTTAGGGGTAGATAGATCATTTAATGACATTATTATTTTGTTGTTATCAATCACATAAGCATCCATACTATGATCTTTTTCTTTTATTTGAAAGTTTTTAGGAATTTCAAACTCTTTAACATTTGGTTTAGTAATTAATTTTACATCTAAATTTGATTTTTCTTTAACATCATCAAAAGCATCAAATCTACTATCTAAATGAGTAAATCCATTTATTTGGTTTTTTGCGGATTCAAATTCTTGTGATAAAAGTTTATTATAGTCTTTAAGATTTCTAACCTGTAAAAGTTTTTCTTGAGCAACAACATGGTTTTTCCAATTTTCTTTTACTAAAATATCTTTTACTTGTTTATCAAGATCTTTAAACTCTTTTTGTTTTTTGTCTAATAAATTTTTAAAAATGTCTTCTGGATCTATTACCTTATATTTTTTTGGTCTTCCATATACTTCTAAAACCAAACCTTTTTCTTTTAGTTTTTCTAAAACATCATAAACTCTTGTCTTTGGAATCTCTGCATTTCTACTAATGTCTGGTGCATCTGCCTCATATAAATCAAACAGAGTAGTTAGTGTTCTAGACTCATACTCTGTCAAACCCAATTGTGACAAAAGAATCATTATTTTACTATTATGCATATTTTTCACATTTTTAGGATTAAATCACAGATTAATCTAAATAAATTATCTGCTAAGTCTTTTTAAATGATTTTGCTTTTGGCAAAACTATATATACCAGAAAAACATTTCTTTAAAAATCATTCTGTTTTTTTAACTTGTGTATCTGATTTTTCTTTTGGTTTTTCTGTTGCTTTTATTGGCGCTCTAGGTGTTCTTGGAGCTCTTACTTCTCTTGGACTAGAAAAAGATCTAGATCCTTGTCTTGTTGTTTTGGGTCTTCTTCTTGAGCGACCCATCTCATCATCATCAGAAGCTCTTACTCTTTTTTCGCCGGCTTCTGGGCTATAAATTAGATCTTCTACATTATAGACATAATCTTTATCTGATTTTATAATCCCATTTTTTAATTGTAACTCTCTAATTAACAACCAAAAGAAAAGTGCAACAGATTTTCTTCCTTTATTATTATATGGTATAATATAATCAACATTCCTAATATTACTAGAAGTGGTACACAAAGCAGCAATTGGAACACCAATTTTTGCGGCTTCAACAATTGCTTGTCTATCTACATTTGGATCACAAATAAACACTATTTTTGGCTCAATAAAGTGTTCTGATTCTGGATTTGTAAATGTTCCTGGTATAAATCTATTTGCTTTTATATTATAACCAAAATTTTGCTCTAAAATCTTCAAACCAGGTAAAGAATATTTTTTTCTGGATACAAACACCACATCTTGTGGATCATAATTATTTATAAAACCTATGAAATATTTTATTCTTTTATCAATATGCTGAACATCCATTACATTTATTTTATCTGGTCTAGACTTAAAAATAAATTTTCTCATGGCTCCGTTTTTATATTTAGTACCAATATGTATTCCATTTTTTAAATATAGATCAACATTAACTAATGTTCTTTGATTTTGTGAACCTCTATTTTCTGGTCTTGATTCTTTTTGATTTTTTTCTTTTTCTGTAACTTTATTTCGTTCCATAATATTTTCACATTGTTTAATTATATTTCATAACATCATCAATTACTTCTACATGAGTCAATAACATTCTTCTACAACAATATTTTTTTACATTTAATTTATCTAATGCTTCTTGGGGTGTTTTTTTTTCAACATTTACTAACCTAACAAATTCCTCATATTTGTTAGCAACTACTTGACCACAAGAAAAACAACGTATAGGACAGATCATTATAAATTCACCTCTTAGAATGTTGCTTTTTAGATCTTGCACCTTTTCCTAGTTGTTTCTTTGGTTCTTTCTGTCTAACATCATCAACTAACAAATGCCTATCATAAGCAACAAATTTTTCTTTTAGTTTCTCTTTATTACCATTTGCAACTAAAATTCCTTTAGCAACACAACTTCTAGCAGCCTGTGCTTGTGCACTTACTCCTCCACCTTTAACATTAATAAAATAATCAAATTTACTGAATTCTTCTGGTGCAATATAGGATGGTTCTTTTACAATTTCTCTTTTATATCCATCATAATAAACATCTACTGGTGTTTTGTTGACATGAATTTTACCAGTACCTGATTTAATAACACATCTTGCAACAGCCGTTTTTCTAGTTGATTTTACTAAATAATTTTTTGCCATAATTTTTCACATCTCATTAATTTTATTTTTTTAAAAATATTCCAAAATGGTTAGATATTTGTTCTAATGTCATATAAGACAATTTTGGCACAGAAACTTCTTTTGTTAATTCTTTTTTATATTCTTCTGGAACATCAATATAAGCTTTAAGTCTTCTTAATGCTGATAATCCGCGAGCATTTCTTGGAAGCATTCCTCTAACTGCAAATTTTACAATCTTATCAGGATATTTTGGATATTTAGGATTATTTCTGGGATTGCTTTTTCCTTTCCTTTCTGTTCTCTCATCAAATCTGGATAATATATTTTTTTCTCTTCCACTAATTACTGTATATCTACAATTAACTAATATTATTTTTTCTGAATCAGTTAATAGCTTATGAGCTATGTCAGAACACATTCTTCCAAGTATTTGATTTTTTGCATTTATTATTAATACCATTTTCATTCACCAATATTATTTAATAATTTTTGTTTTTTTGTAATCTATTTTGTCTGTTAATAAATCTTTTAATTTTTTAACTTTATGATTTAGTTTTAGACTTGCATTTTTTGAAAAATTTTCAGCATAAATAGTAATGTTTTTATTTAACACCCCTGTTGCTAATAGTTTTCCTGGAATTATTATAATATCTCCATCTAAAACAATATTTAGGTTCTCTAATTTTGCTAAATTAACTTTTGTTTCTTTTCTTTTAGGAATTTTAAGTTGTTTTGCAATTGTATAATAAATATCTTTATTTTTTTCTTTTGCTAACTTATGTAACTTATCTATCAAATCTAATTTTTGTAGGTTTTTTTCTAATTTCGGTTTCATATGTTTTTTTCACAATTTTTTAATTTTTTATAATTTAAAACATAATTTGCTGAGGGCAGGATTCGAACCTGCGAAGCACTAAGCACTGGATCTTAAGTCCAGCCCCTTTGACCGCTCGGGAACCCCAGCAAAAAAATTATTTAAATTTCTTTTTTAATAACATAAAGTATTCTTTACAGTATCTTTCTGTTGTTTTTATAATACTTAAAATATCCATTTGTCCAATTAATTCAATGCTTAATATATAATTATCTATATCGTTAAGTTTTAAACAGTTTTTAGGACAAGCATCAACACAAGCTTGACAATTGGTACATTTTTTTGGATCTTCTATCTTTGGTTTTCCTGAAACTAATTTTATGTTTTTTACTGGACAAGCATCAACACATTTTTGACAAGAGTCGCAGCCTCTTAAAACTTCTAATTCACACATTTGTTGATATCCTACAATTGTGGAATTAAATTTTGCATGATCTGTTCCTTTTCCTAAAACAGCATAAGCTACTAAATTAATTTTGTCTGTATCTCTTAATTTTGTTAAAGGTATATTATCATAAACCATTTTTACTTCAGAATCATTTGATTTTAGATCTCCTGAATAAACAACACCAGGACCTTTTTTTTCTAAAGTAAAGGTTACTTTTTTTCCAGTGGTCTCTGCTGGAGTGGTGATTGGACATAATGCTAATCTATTTGCAAGCATCTCGTCAACTACCACAGAATCATTTTCAATAAAATCTATCTCGTCAATAGCATAAACTGGTAAATTAAAGTTTATTGTTCGTCTAATTGCATTTAATGTTGTAGGATCTACATTCTCAATATAAAACCTATTTACTAAATCATCTTTGTCTAAAAAACTTATTTTTACCATAATCTAATCCCTATTTCTTTTTTCTAAATTTTTTCTGTTTTCTACAACCGTCATGTGGGAAAGGGGTTGTATTACTAATACTTAAAACATTTAATCCAGCTCTAGTTAGTGTCTTAATAGAAGACTCAGCACCTTGACCCGGGTTATTATAAAGATTACCACCAGGAGCTCTTATCTTTACATGAATATTTTTTACTCCTCTATCTCTTGCTTTCTCTGCAATAACTTGAGCGATTTTTGTTGCAATATAAGGGGAACCTTCTTTATGTTGTGATTTTGTCATTTGTCCTCCAGAACATTTAGCAATTATTTCTGCACCGGTCTCGTCTGTAAGAACTATTATGGTATTATTTCTTGATGCAAAAATATTTACTATTCCAGTTTTTCCTACACTCATAATTATTCACCCTTAACTTCTTCTTTTTTTTCTTCTTTTAACACAGGCTTTCCTTTTGCTTCTATGGATTTATCTATTACTGCTTTCATTTTTGTGTTTGTGTAAGAAACATTATCATTAACATTTACAATAGAACTTGGAGCTGTTCTTTTAACACCATTTACTGCAATATGTCCGTGTGTGATTAATTGTCTTGCTTGATCAACTGTTAAACTTAATCCTTTCTTAAAAACTTGTGTTTGTAATCTTCTTTCTAAAATATCTGTTGCTTGTAGTTTCAATATGTCTTCTACAGTATGATCTTTTGTAAAAACACCCATCTTTACTAATTTGTTTATTATTTCTGTAGATCTCTTAGAATAATCATCAACACTTCCAGCAAGCAACTGTCTTGCTAGTTTTCTTAGATTTCTTACTTGTGTTTCTGCTTTCCAAATTTCTTCTTTATTTCTTAGTCCATACTCTTTTATTAACTTTCTATCAGCAATGATTTTTTGTCTGTCCCAGATCTTTCTTGGAACATCGTATTTTCTGCTTAGTCTTTTAGGTTCGCCCATTATTTTCACCTTTTATAATAAATATTTCACTTTTTCTTTACAACTCCAACAACCCCACTTCTTCTAAAAGTAGATCTTGTTTTTTGTCCTCTTACTGGAAGACCCCATTGTAGTCTTAGACCTCTATAACTTTTTATTTTACCAAGTCTTTGTAGATCTTTTCTTTCTGATAATTTTAAATCTGCCATTGTATGATGTGCTTTATCTCCTTCTCTTAACTTTGGTCTGTTTAACAACCAATTAGGAGTGTTTTTATAAAATTCTGAAATAACTATTTCTAATTTTTCAACATCTTTATCGGTTAGATTCCCAACCATTTTAATTTCTCTATCTATTTCTTTTTTAAATTCATTTTCTATAACTTTTGAAACCCTTTGTCCAATTCCATAAATTAATTGGGTTCCTTGTGCTATAGTCATGTATCCAGGAACATCTCTACTTGCAATTCTTACAATTTGCTTAAAATCAGCACCTTCTTTAGATAAATTAAGATGTGCTGGTTTTGGTTTTACTTTTGCAACTCTTAATCTATCTTGTGGTTGTGAAGATGTTGTTTTGATTGGCTTATTTGATTTATTAATCTTTTTATTATTTTTTGTTTGTTTTTTATCTTTACTTTTTTTTCCTTTATCTGCCATAAATTTTCACAATTTAATTCTTATTCTAATGGTAGGACTTGAAGTATTCCTATCTTTTCTTCTTTCTCTTTTAGTTTATAATAAATATACTTAGAGTCAAGTTTTTCAATAGTTACTTTTTTACCAAAGTTTTTTCCTTTCATTATTGTAACTTTTTTGCCTATTGTTAATATTCCCATACATTATCACATTATTCTATTTTTTTTAGAATCATTTTTACATATTTTATATATCTTAAATCACATTCTTCTTCTGATTTTAGATTATTTTTTAACATAACAGCGTCCATATAAACTAAGTCTCTACATTTAGGACAAAGAACAGAGGCCAATAAATTTTCTGGTCTTCTTTGAGTTTTACTTAGTTTTTTAACTTCAAATGGTCTTTTACCATGAGGCACACCATGTATCAATGAATCACACACAGCACAGGTTTGCTTTTTGGTTTTCTTTTTTACTATTCTTCTTACTGTTCTACCACCTGGGGTTTTTACTGTTTTATGTTTTTTATATTTTTGATCTGGATTAGGCATATTTTTTCACCACATAAATGTTTTTTTAATTATATTTTTTTCCAATTACTTTGTCGTATATAGAATTTATAATAATTGAAAATATAAAAATTATTATAAAAAAGGCCCAAAAGCCTTTTACTTTAAATAATATAAAATCAATTATAAATTCATTATAATATTTATTAATTAAGTACAAAACTGGTAAAGAAACTAACAAAGATGGAAGTAATGTTTTAAAGGTTAAACTCATTTGCTTACTCACTAAAGTCATTGATTCTTTTTGTTTTTTTTGTACTTCTTCAAATTTCTTTTCTTTCATTAATTGTTTTTGTTCTAAATTTAATTCTTTTGTTCTGTTTTTAATAGCAAAATATTCTTTAGGATCTACAAAAATATGTTGAATTATTTTTGTTAGTATTGCAAATATTAAGGAAATAAAAAAAACATCCAAAAATGCTGTAATTACTGGTATTTGCATAAATAATCACTTTCCTGCTATTTGTTTTAATAAATTACTTGATTCAAACAATTGTTCTTTTGCTAATTGTTCATAGAACCTATAAACAATTCCAACAGTTAATAAAATCCCAGTTCCTGTTCCTAAGGCACTAGTAATATCTGCTAAGAAAGCTAATAGTCCTACAAACATTGAACCAATTATAACAATGGTTGGAATATATCTTTTCAAAACACTGGTAAGTACTCTTTCATCTCTTCTAAACCCAGGAATTGACATTCCAGATCTTTGAAGTTGTCTTGCAACTGCTTCTGATCCTTGACCACCGATCTCTACCCACAATATTCCAAATATCACACAAACACCAACAAACACAACCATGTATGCTAATGAATGCCATAACATTCCTAATGTCGCTGTGCCTAAAATCACTTCCTGAATAAAACCATATGGGGCAACTAAAAAATTACCTAAAGGCAACAAAAATGCTTCCATAAATGTACCTTTCGCTAATTGTGAAAACATTGTTACATTTGCAAATAGTGTTGCTGCTAAAATAACAGGCATATTTGAAACATACATTAACTTTACTGGGAATTTTGCACCCATTCCACTTCTTCCAACAGTTAGTGGGATATTTACATGCATAGATTCTGCATAAACAACTGCAAAAAATACTAAAAAGGTAAATAATATTGGTAGGAGTACTGTGCTTAATAGATTAAGGGTAGCACCAGTTGTTAAATATTCTATACCCAAAAACAACAAACCACCGGAATTAGCAGCAGCTGCTGAAGGCAAACTAAATATTCTCCAAATTATGGATTGACAAACATTTGCAGCAATAAACAGCCCTATTCCTGATCCTATTCCATATTTGCTTACCACTTCATCAAGATAAATTATTATTATTGAACCTAATACGATCTGTAAAACAACCCAGAAAAACATATTTTCTGCAGTTCCTAGTTTTGCAGTAAACATTACTGACTCAACAACCGCTAAGACAATTGCAACTAATTTTTGCAGTCCTGAAAATTTTGCTCTGTCTTTAGTATTTGAAAAATCTAAATTTATGATTTTTACTCCAACTAACAGTTGTAAAATAATTGATGCTAAAACAATTGGACCAATACCTAGGGTTAACAAAGTACCCATGTTACTAGCTAAAACTGTTTGATAAAATCCTAATTCAAAAGCACTTTCTGGATTTAATCCAATTAATGATATAGTACCCATTACAAAAAAAACTACTAAGGCTATTAATGTCCAAAGAAGTTTTTGTTTAATGTTTGGTACTTTTGCTGGATCTTTAACTGTTGGTAAAGCACCTAAAAGTGCATCAAAGAAACTCATTCAATCTTTCCCCCAATCTCTTCTATTTTTGCTTTTGCTGTTGGTGTTACATATTTTGCGTTTTTTATAGTTATTGGTTTTAATAGTTTTCCTTTACCTATGATTTTTTGAACTCCAATTTCTTTAAGATCAATTTCTTTTCTATTTTGTACGATTTCATTTAATCTTTCTAAAGTTACAGTTACTAATTTTTCTTTTGGTTTTTGTGTTATCTTATTTCCAAAAGTCATATAATATTTTGTAAACTTGTGCTTTGTGGATCCTGCTCTACCCTTACCACCAGTACAACCAGAACCTCTTGCATTTTTGGTGTTACCATACCCGTGGGTTCTTTTTCCTCTTAATCTATCGCATTTTGATTTTCCCATAATCTATCACAGTTTATAAATTTAAATCATTTTACTTAATAATCTATTAATATCAGAGCTTCTATAACCTAAAACTCCACCCTCTTTAAAAGTTTTTTTAATTCCTTTTCTGTCATATCCTTTTCTAGGTGGTCTTAATCTAAATACAGGTTTTATACCAAGATCTGATAATTTTGCTTTGCTATTTAAAAGATCATCTATAATTTTATCCACTTTTTTTTCATCAGAAAAATGTGTTTTAAATTTTAGTAGTTTGCCTTTCTCATCATAAGCAAAACCTCTTTTTAATAACATTTTTTTTAAGGTCTCTTTATCTATTTCTCCATAAGTTGTCATATTTCTGATCTTATGAAGCATACCTTTTATTTTTTCATCTTCTTTATAGATCACACAATGATTTGCTCTAGTTAAATTTAATAACTTCATTGTGTGCTCAATATCTTGATTTACCTTAACAGGCCCTCTTACTCTAATAATTGCAAACATAGTTTCTACCTATTTCTAATTTTATTCATTATCTTCTTCTTCATCTTCTATTATTGCTTCTTTTTCATTAGCAAATTTTAAAGAGGATAAATTTTCTAAAGCATTAACAGTTGCTCTTACAAAATTTAATTTTGTGTCTGTTGATCCTCTAGTACTTGACCAAATGTCAACAATTCCTGCTAACTGTAATACAGGTTTAATAGTATCACTTACAGCAAGACCAACCCCATTAGGTGCTGGCAGCAATTCTACTCTTAATGATGCTGATTTTCCTACTGTCTTAAATGGTATTGAGTGTAGTTTTGTACAATTACATTCCCAACTTCCACATCCTCTTTTTATAGGAACAATATTTAGTTTTGCATTTTTAATTGCTTTTTGTTGAGCAGTTATTCTTTCAATATTTTTTCCTGTACCTACACCAATATGACCATTTCCATCTCCAACAATAACACTCACCCTAAAAGAAAAATGTCTTCCTGCTCTTGTTACTCTTGTGGTTTTTTTAACACCTACAGTTCTTGATTGTAAATCAGATACAAGACAATCAACAATTTCTGATTCCATTATTTTTTTACCAGATTTGAAAACATCATCCAAAGATGAAATCTGTCCACTTTTTACTTTTCTTCCAAGTTCAGTTTTTGGCATCCATGCTTCTTTATCAAAAACAGGTTCTGGTCTTCTTTCTCTTCTTTGAGTTCTTTCTCTTCTTTTTATTTGTGGAGTCATTTAACATTCACATTTTTAATATTTTTTCTTTAACTAAATTAAAATCTTTATCTATCTCTTTTTTTGTGTGTGTGGCTAAAATTTTACCATTTATTCTATCTTCATTAGGAAAAGCTTTTTCATTATATGGACAAGATAGTCCTGAGTCTACTATTGCTTTTAGTGCAGCAAATATTTTTGATTTTGATTTGTAGTTTTTTGCACCAAGATCAAAAATTACCTCTTTTATGTTATTCTTTTGAGCTTTTTTTGAAAGTAATAAAGCAGTTAAATAAACAGCTGATGTGTTTTTTAAACTATGATTCCAACCAAGCGCTTTTAGTTCCCTGGAATCTGCAGAGATCAAAGTTTTATCTCCATCTTTATTATAATCAATAACTTGCGCAAAAAATCTTGTGTTTGATAATCTTGCAACAAATCTGTGCTTTTCAGATTTTAAAGTTGCCAATCTTTTTTTATAATCGGTTTTTTGTTCCTTTCTTCTTTTAAATGGAACTTTATAAATTGGTCCGCCAGTCATTTATTTTCACCATTAACATATTCTTCTAAGTGCTTTTTACCTTTAAAGTAATTTCCTTTTATTCTACGATAAAGAGTATTATAATTTTTTCCATTTAATTTATCTTCATCTCTTAGTTCTCTTAGCTTTTTTCTAAGCCCTCTTACTCTTAAATTATAAACATTAGTTTTATTTCTTGCTTTTGGAGTTCCTTTTCTTTTTCCTGGACCTCTTTTTCTTTTTAATTTTTTCTTTTCAAGTAATACTCTAGCACGACCTCTTGAGTGTCCTGTGTCTGTTTTTTTTCTAACAACTCCGGATTTCACAATTTCTTTTACATCTGCTTTAGTGATTGCTTTGTCAACAGTATCTTTATTTTCTAAATACTTCTCTTGATCAATAATTAATTTGTGCTTGCTTTTATTCATCACTTTGGAAGCAAAATCTTTTAATTTATTTAATTTCATAAAAATTACACCTTTTTATTTGTTCACTAATTAAGAGCCTTTAACCCCTTTTCCTTAACAATTTTATAAAGTTCTTCTTTTTTCTTTTTTCCTAATGTGCTAGAAAATCTAATTAATACATTAGTTTCTGTTATTTTATCAAGATCTGTTTTTGATCTAATCAAAACTTCTTTTAATCCTAAAGGGTGTTTAAATTTATCTTCTTTTTTATGCCCGTATCCTATTTTTGGTTGAGGTCCTTTTTTGGAACTCATGTGTCTATCTATTCCACTAGGATATCTCCATTTTTGAAGTTTTTTATTTCCTTTTCTTCTTTTGTTTGTTAATGGGAAATGTCCCCTGAAATTTGGTGTATCATTACTCATAAATCATCACATCAAGTATATTTATTTTCTTTCAATTTTTGGTTTTTCTATAATATAACAACCATCATCAAACATTCTATAATCTTTTTTCTTAACCTTAGTTGCTTTTTCAAGATTTCCTGCTGTCTGCCCAGCGGCTGCTTTATCTATTGATCTAATAATTATATCTCTTCCTTTTACTTCTACTTTACAATTTGGCAAAATCTTAGAGATTCTTGGTTTCTTTTCTCCTAAAAAGTTAGAGATAACAACATATTCTCCTTCAACTTTTGCAGTGATTGGAAAGTGAGAGAATACAATTGATAATGTATAAATATATTCTTTATCAAATCCATTAAAAGCATTTTTTAGAAGCTTTTCTGTAGTTTTTAGTACTGCTTTTGTCATCTTTCTTGTGTTTGTTGGACAAAGACTTAATTTATTTTCTTTTTTATTAATATGAATATACACAGGGTTATATTTAACAGATATTTTTGAATTGTTCTTTTCAAAAACTACTTGGTTTTCAAGTATATCTGTTTTAACATCGCTTGGTACTTCTAATATAATATTTTTTAATTCTCTTTTTTTACTGGCATTGTCTGTTTTCACAAAAATCAACCTTTTTTTAATTTATTTAATAAACGTAACCTATAAGTCTACCGCCAAGACCCATTTCTTTTGCTTTCTTATGACTCATTAAGCCTTCTGTGGTACTTACAATCAACATCCCAACATCTCTTGATATTAAGTAGGATTTTTCAAATTTATCGTATTCTGTTTTTGCCACAGCATATCTTGGTTTTATGGACTTACATTTGTTTATGTGTCCATTCAAATAAACTACTAATTGCTTAACTGGTCTTTTGTCTTGCAGTTTATATTGTTTTACATAGCCTTCTTTTTTCAAAAGATCTACAATGTTTTCCAAAAATTTGGAATGATTCAAAACGCAAACCTGTTTTGCGGCTGTTTCTGCATTGTAAATATTATTTAATGCATCTGATATTGGGTCATTTAAACTCATAGTTTTTCACCTAAAATAATTATAAATATTTTAAAAACTCCTAATTTTCTCTTTAATTATATTTCTTAAATCCAAGTTCTTCTGCATGGTCGTTAAAGCATCTTCTACAAACATATAAATTATATTTTCTTATTAATCCTCTTTGAGTTCCACAAAATCTACATTTTCTAGATCTCTTTAATTCTTTGTCTGTTTTACTTAGTTTTTTATAATCTACTTCACTCATACAACCACTACCTTTAACTTTTCTGTTGCAAAGTTAATCGCATCTTCTTTTTTTATTTTGTGATTTTTGCCTATTTTTGCAAAATTGTATTTTCTTAGTTTTACTCTGTATCCTTTTCTTTTTAAAGAAACACAAACATCAAAACCTCTAATTCCTAGATTTGGATCATATTTGATTCCAGGAACATCTAAATATTCATGTATGCCATATGAAAAGTTGCCATCATTTGAGAAAGATTTTTTATTTATCTTATAACTTTTTGCTTTTAAGGTAAGATCAATAAAATCCATAGCCTCTTGACCTCTTAAAGTAACCTTTCCACCTATTGGAAGACCAGGTCTTATTCCCCAGGTTGGTAATTTTACTTTTGATTTTGTTCTTACAGGTTTTTTCTTTGTAACAAGCTCTAATATTTTAAGACCTCTTTCAAGTTCTTCTCCTGCTTGTCCAACACCCATATTTACTGTAACTTTATCAACATAAATTTCTTTCATTATATTTTGTTTTGTTTCAGACATAACTATTCACATTAAATTTAATTAATTACAAATACATTTTTTTCTGTGGTTTCGTATTCATGATGTCCAATCTTTATCTTGATTAGATCTGCTTTATTCATTTGGCCTTTTGTTACATTTTCAATAGTGCCTTTTGTTCCTTTATGTTTACCACCAATAACATAAACGTTTCTTCCTTTTTCTAAAGGGTAATATTCTTTTATAGTATTATCTTCTAAATCTAGTTTTACTGATGCTTTTGTTTTATATGCTTGATTTGTAGTAATAATAGATCTTCCATCATTAGTTGTTAATTGAACTTCTCCTTTTTTAGTTAGTTTCTTTTTAACAATCTTACATATCTTATATTTTGCATCTTCTTTTTCTATTTCTGTTAAAGAAAGAAGACCATTTTCTAAAATTATTGCTCTATATTGTTTATTCATTTTAGGGATCTCAATAACATCATAAAAACCTATGGGCAACCTGTGTGTTTTTGCTGGTTTTTTATCTACAATTATTTCTTTGTTGTTTATTATGTATTTTACTTCTTTAATAGTATCAGCTAAATGTAATAAATCTCTTAGAACATATCCCAAACTAACTACAGATTTAAGATTATGTTTTCCTGGATTTGGTCTAATTACAAATGTTTTTGTTTTTTCTGTTTTGTGTACAAACCCAACATTTTGTGTTTTTAATACAGTTGTACTTCCTTTTTTTGCCATGTTATTTTTTTCACCTTTAATAACTACTTTTTCTTAATTTCTTTTTTTTGAGCAATTCTTTTTTTGTCATCTAATAAAACATTTGTTAACATTAAATTTGATGCAATAAATGGGATTGGTTTTTCTTGACCTCTTGAATTGGTAACATTAAACTCTTTTAAGTATACTTTTGTTTTATCATAATCTACTTTACTTACTGTGCCACTCTTTAACTTATGCTGACCTCTCATGATCTTAACAGTATCTCCTTTTCTCACAGTGATCTTCTTCTTACCAACTGTTTTTGCAACAGCTTTTTCTATTGGAGCCACTAACATTTTTTTACTTTCATGTAGTTTTGCAAA
This sequence comes from uncultured archaeon, assembly GCA_964586355.1. Classification (GTDB taxonomy): domain Archaea; phylum Iainarchaeota; class Iainarchaeia; order Iainarchaeales; family CSSED10-239; genus JAKQTP01. Next base: position 3,759 of record CAZPGO010000015.1, on the reverse strand, counting down.
ATAAATTCTTTTTCTATTTTTTGATGGTTTAACAGTTTTATTATTCATTTATTGCTCACCCTTAAATTACTGAACTAGCCATACCAGCTATTTTTGGATATCTTTCGCCAACTTCTTTTGCTACACAGCCTTTTATTTCTGAAGATTTTGGATATCCTTTTGGATCTGTTAGAACAACAGCATTATCTTCAAAAGAAATTCTTTGTCCATTTTTCCGTCTATATTCTTTTCTTACCCTTACAACTACTGCTCTTTCAAGCTTTTTTCTCATAGTTGGTTTCCCTTTTTTAACAACAACATTTAATAGGGATGCTATTCCTGCTGCTTGTAATTGTTTTCTATGCGTTTTATATTTTATAACTGAGACTATTTGTATTTCTTTTGCCCCACTATTATCTGTACAAACACAATGAGCTCCTTGTGGTAAACCTCTTGTTACTTTAGCACTAATCTGTTTCATTCTTCTTCACCAATAATATCTTTTTTATGAATTTGTGGCATCTCCATTGCTTCTCTTTCTAATATTTCAGAAATATTTTTTTGTGTGCCAACTTTTTTTAATATTACAAATGATTTTGTTTTACTTATTTTTTTTGTTTCTCCAACTAACACCACATCACCAACAGCAACATCCATACATTCTGGGCAGTGAACTGAGTAATTTGTTCTTTTTTTCAAATATCTTTCATATTTTCTATTAAAGGTTGTTCTTTCTATTTGCACAGTTGCTGTTTTTTGTGCTTTTTTTCTAATAACAATCCCTTCTAGTAATTTTCCTCTTACTTTAATGTGCCCATGTATTGGACAATTTACATCAGTACATGTTTTTGCATTCATAAGTTTTTCACTCACTCTAGTATTTTATAATTTAATATTTCTTGTTTTTTTATTTTTTTTATATTATTTTCAGTTTTTAATGTTAGTAACTTATTTGTTTCGTAAATTACTAATCCTTCTAAATTAATTTTTGTATTATCTGAACTATTGATCACTTTTATTCTTTTACCAAGATTTTCACAATCATTTACATTAAGCATCAATCAATTCCTCATTATATCCTTTTTCTATTAAATATTTTTTAACTGCAGCAACATGTTCTCCTTGAATCTCAATAACTTCATTTTTCATTGTTCCGCCACAAGCTAATTTCTTTTTTAAATATTTTAAAACTTCTTTTCCTTCATCATCTTCTTTAAAACCTGTTACTAGTGTTGCGTATTTCTTGAATTTTTTTCTTTCGGTTCTAATCTTTATTTGTTGTGTCTCTTTTGATCTAAGATCACAAGTACAAATGTTTTTTGGTAAGTGACATATTGGACAAATTTCAACCATATCTTTTATTCACGCTCTCCAATTTATTTTTTGCTTTTTACTGCTTTTAAGATTTGCTCTTTCTCTTGATCTCTTATTAGTTGATTTTTCTTTGTTAAAACTCTTGCAACATCTTTTCTTAAACCTCTTTTTTTTGCAGGGCTTACTGATTTTGTTTTTGAAACTAACAAACCTTTTTCTTTTGCTAAGGCTAATTTTAATTCTGTGACTTTTTTGTTTGCGTCTTCAATTGTTGTTACAACTATTTCTTTTTTTTTACTCATCTATAAATCACATATTTAATTATTCTTTAACTTCTTCTTTTTCTTCAACTTCTTTTCCTTCAGATTTTTTAGAAGCTTTTTTCTTTGTTTCTTTTTTTGTGTCTGATTCTTCTTTAGTTTTTATTTCTTTTTTAGAAGTTACATCTTTTTCTTTTTTAGAAGTTGCTTCTTTTTTTTTTACTTCTTTTTCTTTTTGTTTTGCTTCTTCTGTTTCTATTTCTTTTGATCTTTCTTCTAATATCTTTTCTTCTCTTTTTATTTTAAAAGCATGAGCAATTTCTTTAATATCTATCTTATCACTAAAAACAGTTCCTGGATGCACTATTCTTAATCTTATTCCAATAGTTCCTAACCCAGGAAATGTTGTTCTTTTTTCAAAGGAAACTAAGTTTTTTTGATCTCCTGCTTTTTTTAAATATCCAAAGTAATATCTACTTGATCTTTTTCTTTGACCTTTTCCTGCGGTGTTACCTTTTACAACTATTTCTGCACCAACAGCACCAGCACTTTTCATTTGTTTCATTGCTCTATATACTGTGCTTTTCCAAGCAACTCCACGACCAATATCATTAGCAATATTTTCTATTATTACTTTTGCATCTAGATCTTTATTTGGTATTTCTCCAATTTCTAAATGCACTTTATTTAATCCAAAATATTTTTCAATATCTTCTGTTAAAGCTCTTATATTTGAGCCACCTTTACCAATTACAAAACCTGGTTTTAGAGCATAAATTATAACTCTAGTAGCAATAGGTGATTTTGAGAGCTCTGCATCAATAAACCCAGCTGTTTTTAATTTTTCAGCCAAGTATTTTTTAATAGCTAGTCTTTTAATTTTTTCTTTGACAAAAATATTTTCTTTCATAACTGACAACACCTTTTTCTAAAAACATTATTCCTCAAGAACCACAATCTCCACATTTGTTGATTTAGATTCTCTTGTTTTTCCACCTATTCTTCCAAGAGGTTGTAATTTTGTTCTAGTTACACCTTTTGTTACAAATATTGATTTTATTTTTAATTTTTCTAAGTCTAAATTTTTATTTTCAGCATTTGCTTTTGCTTCTTCTAATAGCAATCTCATATATTTTGAGGTTTTTATCGGGTATCTTCCTGCTTTTACTCCTCTTTTTGCATCCCCTTTTCTATGGGCTACTTTTTTACTGTATTTTACTAATGGAAGATGATCTTTTTTTTCTTCAATTGCTTGTAATAACTTAATTGCTTTGTCTAATGGCTTATTCTTTAAATAATTTCCAATCTCTGTCGCATATTTTACAGATATTGGCAAATTATGTTTTGCACATCTTGCTGATTTTTTTAAATCTAATTTTTTTTGATAATTATACGTGTGAGTCATAAACTATCCCTACTTTCTTGCACTTACAGCAGTACTGGACTTTGTTGCTCCTATTCCTGCCTTTCCATGTCTTATTCTTCTTCTAGTCATTACAAATTCTCCTAAATAATGACCAAGCATATCTTCAATAACTTCTACTGGTAAAAACTCTTTACCTGAATAAACATATATTGTTTTTCCTACCATTTTAGGAGTTACCACCATGTCTCTTTTATGTGTTCTTATTTTTTTATTTGCTTTTTGATCTTTTTCTATTCTTTGATAGAATGGATCTGACTGGTTTCTTAACAAGTTTCTTCTTGCTCTTGATTCAGTAATTTTAGCAAATTCTTCTAATGACATTTTTTGTAATTCTTCTAGAGTGTGTCCTCTATATTTAAAATCAATCATTTTTACACCTTTTTTTAGATAAAATTTAAAAGAAGAAAATCACTTCTTCTTTCTTCCTGTCCTCTTTGAAGCTATAGCACCAACCATTCTACCAGCAGGAGCGTGTCTTGAAGTTGACTTAGAGTGTCCAACATGGTGTTGTGATCCACCAAAAGGATGATCTACAGGATTCATAGCAACACCTCTTACTCTAGGATACTTCTTTCCTTTAGCTTTCATTGCTTTAAACTTATTTCCAGCAGTAACAAATGGTTTTGTGTGTCTTCCACCAGCAGCGATAACTCCAATAGTTGCTCTTGCATTTAGTGGAAAGGTTTTTAATTTACCTGAAGGTAATTTAATTATAACATTTTCTTTTTTATTAACTAAGATTGCTGATTGACCACTAGCTCTTACAAACTTACCACCATC
>CAZPGO010000014.1:0-9773 GCA_964586355.1 uncultured archaeon | reverse complement strand
TCTAAACTTTTTTAGAAGGAATTTGACCGTTTTTTACAAAACATATTTACGGGATGAGAGAGTTGGTATTAGTTTGCACTACGTGTAAAAGTAATCATTAAGGTAATTATTCTAAAATTTATGATTTCTTACACAAAACTTTGATTTTATATAGAGCCAATTAATGGATAACTTGGCTTGTAGACCGATGAAGAGCGTGGCAAGCTGCGATAAGCTTGGGGTAGGCGCATGCAGCCTTTGATCCCAAGATGCTCGAATTATCCAGATGTTAAAGTCTGGAAGGGAACCTAGGGAATTGAAGCATCTTAGTACCTAGAGGAAAAGAAAACAATAGTGATGCCGGTAGTAGGGTCGACCGAAGACGGCAAAGGACAAACCGAATCTTTTATAGTAATATAAAAGACATGTGGGGTGTTTTGGCTTATTTACTTCTTGAATTCAAAACCGAATTTTTCTGGAAAGCTTAACCAAAGAGGGTGATAGTCCCGTAGGTATAAGATATTTGAGAAGATTTTTAAGTACCAAGAGTATGGCGCGTTGGATATCGCGTCAGAAGTATGGCAGGCACTTACTGCTAATCCTAAATATACTACAAGACCGATAGCGAATGAGTACCGAGAGGGAAAGTTGAAAAGTTCTCCTAACGGAGGGTGAATTCAAGCACTTGAAATTAATTGGCTACTGTTCGGGTGTGGCCTGAAAGTTTTGATCATAGCACATGAGTGATTGTGGGTAACTGCAAAAGCAAGTGTTATGGGAACAGGGTTACACTATCCGTCACGAAGCACGGGCGAGGGAGTATTTTTTAGTGGCAAGACGAAGTGATGTTACATCATGGTGTCGTAGGGAAACCGATTTTCCGCAGATTTTTAATTCAGGGAAGAGGTATTAACTGTGCCTTTAGTCACTAGAAAATGACCCGAAACCAGATGATAAATTCCTGAGCAGGATGAAGGCGACCGACTGGTTGCTGGAGGTCCGAAGCAGTTCTAGTCTAACTGATTGTGTGACTTGGGAATAGTACTGAGAGAGTAATCGAATCTGGTGATAGCGGGTTCCTATCGAGATATCCCTTAGGATAGCCTGGCTGGAGACTAATAATATGGTAGAGATACTGATTAGAAAGTATCGGGAAGAAATTTTCGGCTTTCTTGTCAAACTCCGAATGTATTATTGTCGTTGAAGGCTGGAGTCGGGGGGGGCGGGTAAGCTGCTTCTCCGAGAGGGAAAAAACCCAGACTGTGATTAAGGTCCTTAAGTGTTAGTTAAGTGTTAACTGGAAAGTAGTTTTTGTCCTCAGACAATTGGGAGGTTGGCTCAGAAGCAGCCATCCTTTAAAGAGTGCGTAATAGCTCACCAATCTAGGACAGATGCGCTGAAAATTAACGGGGCTAAACTAACCACCGATATCACAGAGCACAAGCAATTTGTGATCTGATAGATAGGTGCTTTGGTAGAGCAGAAGTAGGGTAGTAATATCCTGTGGATCTGCCAAAGATATGGATCCTCGCGATAGTAACATCAAAGAAATGTGAGAATCATTTCCGCCGAAGGGGCAAGGGTTCCTTAGCACTAATCTTTAGCTAAGGGTAAGTCGATCCTAAGATGACCCGTAATACGGCAAACATCGAAAGGGAAACAGGTTCATATTCCTGTACCAATAAATCACGTGTGGTAACGCAAGTATAGTTTTTAACGCTTTTGGCAAGGTGGAGTGTGCTTGTCTGCACATCTAAGTATTATAGACCTATGGAGGATCATAATGATGAGAAATAGGTTAAAGATACAAATGGGAGAAATCTTTTATCGAGGCCAAGAGCCCTTGAAAAGAGAACTATAATGTGGTTTATTGCTCGTACCAAGAACCGAGAAAGGTGTCTCTAGCTGAGTAAGCTAAGGCGTAATAGGATAATTAAATTAAGGGAATTCGGCAATATTAGCCCTGTATCTTAGGTATAAGGGGTGCTTACGGTTGAGTAAACTGTAAGTCTTAGTAACTAGGGAAGTCCGACTGTTTAGCAAAAACACAGGTGACTGCTAGCCGGAAACGGTGTGTATAGTCACTGACCTCTGCTCACTGCTAGTACGTGAATATCAGGTTCAACTGATCCAAGCGCTGGTAAAGAGCGGGCCTAACTCTGAGGCTCTCATGGTAGCGTAATACCTTGCCGATTAATTGTCGGCTTGCACCAAGGAAGTAACGAGATTTCCGCTGTCCCTAATTTAAACCTAGTGAACTTGCACACGTGGTGAATACGCCACGAACTGCCAATGGGAGGATAAGACCCCATGGAGATTTACTACAGTCTGATGTTGTTATGTTTTTTATACTATAGAGTGTAGATGGGAGTCGCTGATGCTAGTCTCGCTAGGGGCTAGATAGACAACAATGTAACACCATCTAGTATGAAAACCATGACTCAACGCTTCTTTGTAAGCGGACAACATTTGATCAGGTAGTTTGACTGGGGCGGTACACCCCTGAAAGAATATCAGGGGTGTCCAAAGGTATGCTCAAGCAGGTCAGAAATCTGCTGTAGAGGACAAGACCAAAAGCATGCTTAACTGTGTTTCTCAAAGCACGAAACGCAGGAAGGAAACTTGGGTCTAGCGAACGCTAGTGTCCCTATTAGTGGGGGCCTAGTCTGACAGTAAATTTACCCTGGGGGTAACTGGGTTGTCGCGGGTAAGAGTTCACATCGACCCCGCGGTTTGCTACCTCGCTGTCGGCTCACGGCATCCTGGCTGGGCACAAATAGCCAAGGGTGGAGGTGTTCACTCATTAAAGCCGTACGTTAGCTGGGTTAAGAACGATGCGAGTCAGTTTGGTTCCTATCTATTGGCAGCGCAGGCTGTCTGAAGGAAAGATACATTTAGTACGAGAGGAACGGTGTGTCGAAGTCTCTGGTGTACCGATTGTCTGACAAGGCACTGTCGGGTAGCTACGCTTTAACTGATAAGAGCTGAAAGCATCTAAGCTCGAAGCAGTCCCTAAGACGAGACAGCCATTTCTATAGAGATATAGAACGAGGACTCCGGTAGAAGACCGGTTTGATAGGTCAGTAATGTAAGATGGAAGTGTCAAAACGACCATTTCAGTTTTCTGATACTAAGGGTCCGAGTTAAAATCAAAGGTAAGAAATTTGATTTTAGAAATAAGTACGCAGTTAGTGGTTATATCTTACAAAAATAGTGCAATAAACTAATACCAATTCTCTTTTCTTTGTAATTTTTTTTGTAAAAATTTTTTCTTTTTCTTAAAAAAATAATTTTTATCTATTTATAGAAATTAGATCTCTTTTTTAAAAAATAAAAAAAAATTAAATAAATTTTTTTGCAAAAATAGATAAAGAATTAACAAAATAAAAAACAGATAAAAATACACTTAATACTCCAAAAATCATTGCAGCTGTATAATCAAAGAAAAATATTCTTTCAACAAGTATGGAGAAAATAAACAAAATTATAAATATTACTAAGTAAAGTAATATACAAAAAGCAACAGTTAACCAAAATCTGTTTTTTAATAGATACCAAGCACTATTAAATGCTTTTTTAACAGTTAATTTATTTAATCCAGAGTATATTACTGTTAAATAAAATAGCAGCACTAACAAAAATGCAATAATTAACAAAAAAACAAATAAGATAAATGTTATTAAATTAAGATAAGATAATAATAAAAGCCCTAAAAAAGTAATTATAAAAAAAGTAAGAAATCCAATTAATGTTATAAAAAAACACTTTTTTAGTCCATCCCTTTGTTTTTCTTTATTTTCTTTATCTGAGTTTGTTTTTGAGATATTATAGTATATAAAACTAAATGAGAACATTATTATAAACAATCCCAAAATAGCTAACCAAAAATAAATTCCAAACATAGAATTTAGAAATATAGGATAAAATATTGGTTTGGGTATGGTTATCTCAAAAAAACCAGTTACAAATAAAACATTTTGTATTATATTGTAAAAAGTAATACTTAAGATCATCAAAACAAAATAAACAGGTGCAATTATTAATGTATTTCTTTTTTTTAAAAAATTAAACCCAGCACATAAACTTTCTATCATCTTATCTTTTCCTATTTTATTTTTTAACACTTAATGATGTTCTTTTTTTATGTTCTATATTATTTAAATTATAAACAATATCAAAACTATATGATCCTTCTAATACCTCTATGTTAGATAAGTTTGGAGCAATTAAAACATCACATTCAATTATTCTGGTACTATTCTTAGAAAGTATAGGAATAACTACTCTATTTTGTTCTACACTATAATTTTTACAATTTAAAAAGAAAGTCTCTTCTTCTATTGGATAAATAGTAATAACAGCATTTTCAGCATCAATTTCACTATCGTTTTTTATAGTTACTTTTAATTGTAGATCATTATGTTTGCTTAAATTATAAGGGTTATTAGAAAACTTTGCAGATATATTACTCCCTTTAAATAAATCTGACCAGCTTATTGCTGATATTAAATATATTATTAGTATTAATACTAGTAAAGCACTTACACCAATTAATATAAGTTTTTTATTTTTTTTAAAACCTAGCCCTTGAAGTTTTTCATCATACAGTCCCATATTTTATTTCACATCTCTTTTTATTAAGTTTAAGTTATATAAATATATAATAAACAAATATATATATATTTGGTTTTATAATATTAATAGAATAGATAGTTAGTATTTTAAATACTATTAAATAAATATTTTTGTATAAGAACAAAAAAAGGAATAAAAAAATGAGTAATAATAATAGATCAGGAAAAAACTATGTTAATGCAAAAAAAGACAAATCAGGACCCAATTCTTTTTTAGAAAATTCTGGTATTGTCAAAGCTATAAGATCTAATAAATCAACATCAAATAATCCTAATAGAAATAGATTTAATAGAAATAATACTCAAAACAACAGTTTTCGTAACACTCAAAATAACAGTTTTCGCAATACTCAAAACAATAGTTTTAACAAAAATAATAATGCCACTAATTTAAATCTAAATTTAGAAGACTATTCAGATATTATTACAGAAATAATAAATGAATTTAATAAAAGAAATTTGGACAAGCTTCATAGACTTGATGAAAAGCTTTTAGAAGAAGCAGTAATGAAGAACAATAAAGATCTAATTGAGCTAACAATTATTACTTATTCATTTAGAAAACTAATGTCCAAAAAACATATATTATATAATCCTAAATGGAACTCTTTTTCTAGTACTGTTACAAATGATCTAGTTTATGCAAGTAGTTGTTTTAGAGAAAAAAAGATGGGTGAGTATAGAAAAGCAATACAAAAAGTTCAAAATAATATTCAAAACACAGATAGAACATTAGGCCATTTCATTCATAATCTAGTAGATAACGCAAGAACAAAATTAGCCTCAAGTGCTTATGCTTATGGAATGTCTTTATCACAAGCTACAAATCTTTTATCAGCGCAAAAAGAGAATGTTATGGAAATGGTTGGAACCACAAAAATATCTGATGAAGATAAAAAAATAAAAAGTATTAAAGAAAGAGTAAATTATTTACACACAGCTTTAAAAAAAGAATAAAAAGGAATAAATAATGAAAATTGTATTAGATTCAGGAATATTAATTGGGTTTTCACAAACCTGTTTTTTACCATTAATGCCAGAGATAAAAAAAAGTATAGGTGAATTAATCATCACTACTGGAGTAAAATATGAATGTGTGGATAGAGTAAGAAACAATATGAAATTTAAACTAAGTTCACTTAGAATAGAAGAATACATAGACGAATTTGTTTTTACTGTTGTTGGTGGATCAAAAGAGCTTAATGAAAAAACAAATAGAATATTAAATATATCAAACAGTATTTTTTCAATAAATAATAATCCTTTACATCTTGTTGATTTTGGAGAAGCAGAATGTTTAGCTTTATTAGGTTTAACTAATGCCGATTGTTTAGCAATTGACGAGAGAACAACAAGAATGTTAGTAGAGTCTCCTGAAGGGTTGCTAGAGGTTTTAAAAAGAAAATATAGAAATAAAAAAATTATTTTTAATGCAGAGAAATATGATAAATTTAAAGAAGAGATCGGAAATGTTAGTGTCATTAGATCTGTTGATCTATTTTCTCATGCTTATGAATCAAAAACAATACCAGCATATATGTTAAAAAAAGAATATCTTAAATCAGCACTTTATGCCCTAAAATTTAATGGTTGTGCAGTCTCTTTTGAAGAGATTGATGAATATATAAAAAGAGTGTAAGGTTACTCTATATGAAAATTGTAAAAAAAAACAATGTTTATTTTTTAAATCTAGAAAAAAATGAAGATCTGCTTATTGATAAGTATATTTTTAAATCTTTAAAAGTAGTTCCTATTGCTGAGAATGTTGTTGCCCTAGTGATTGAGGATAACGACTCTAAAGAAAAAAGAGATTTACCAAAAGAAAAAGAGCAGACTAAAAATGAGAATTTAGGATCTAAAGAAAAAATACTAAAATTTTTAAATAATAAAAATCTTTCAGTAAAAGAAAAATTACAAGGCTCTTTTGAAAAACTATTAAGCAAAGAAGATCTTTTAGTGTTTACTGAAATGGTAAAAAATAAAGAGATTGTTTTATGTAAGCTATCTGATAAGTATAAGAACAGTTTTTATACAATAAACAATAAATTTAAACAAACAACAATAAATTCAGAAGTTGTGGATAATTTTAATAAAAACAATTTTGCAATTTTAAAAAACAACAAAGATTTACAAGACTTTAAGCAAGAGTTTGAAGAAAAGGTTAGTTCTGGTAAGATAAAAGGTATTAAATCTTTTGATGGAAACACATATGTTGTAGACTTGAATTTGTTTAATGATATTAAAGATAAGATTATGTCTCAGCAAACTATTTCATTTACTTTAGATGAAATTAGTTTTAAAATAAATAAAGATAAAGAACTTCTAAAAACAGTTTTAGAAATTTTAAAAGAAGAAGCAATAATATTAGAAAAAAGAAAAGATCATTTCTTTTTAGTGTGATTTAATATGGTGTTATTATTAATATTATTAATTTTAATTTTTGTTTTTTTATTAGGTAATATATTTTTAATAACTTTAGAAAAACAAAGAATTAGAAAATTGCCAATTGGAGAATCAGTAAGTAGTAAAGTTATGGATTCTAAGTTAGATTTGTTAAATAAAAGATTAACAAAATTAGAATTTGAAAAATTAAAAAAATAATACACTCAGCCCGCCCATCTATCATCATATTTTATTCAGCAGGTGTTCAATTATCATCATTGTGTAAAATATATAATAATAGGTAATGTTTATAAATTATATTAAATAAGATAAATTATGAATATACAAGCAATAATAAAAGAATTTGATGAATATATAAGTAATGGAAATATCATAGCTGTTGGTACTAGTAGATATGATACAGAATTTGTTGATGAACTAGTCAAATATTTTTTATTTAAAAAAAAAGAGGTTTTTTTTGTTGCAACAACCTCACGGCAAGCAGCTCAGTTAGCAAATCTTGGGCAAAAGGTTGTTTCTTTAAATGATAGAGAAATTGATGTTGGTATTGAGTTTGTAGATCAAGTAGACTTTGATTATAATTTTATAAAAAAAGAAACTAGATCTTTTATAAGAGATAAAATGATCTCTCAATCAGCTTTGAGTCTAATAACTATTTGTGATAAAGCAGATGTTGTAGACAAAATCTCAAAAGATATTTCTGTGGAGATTAGTAGTTTTGCTTGGGAAAGAACCGTTTTAAATCTACAAAGCTATGGTCTTGCAAGAGTTGTTTTAGATATTGACGGTAACATTATAAAGACAGAAACAGGTCATTATCTTGCAAGAATAACATTAGATAAAAATATAACTTTAGAAGACTTTGAGTACTCTGTAAAAAATATACCAGGTGTTTTAGAGACAGGTGTTTTTTTAGGATCTGCTGATGTTATTTTTATTGTTGACAAAAATGATTCTAAAAGTCAAAAGATTTCTATTAAATCAAGAATATAATTTAAAATGTAATAAGCTAAGGTTTTTTTTATAAAAAGTCTAAAGATCTATCTTTAAAAAAATCAAATCATTTATATATATTTTTATGCTTAATTATTATAGAATCAATTTTCTTTTATAGATCTTTGATATTTGCCTCGGTGGTTTAGCGGTTATAACACCAGACTCATAATCTGGGGATCGAGAGTTCAAATCTCTCTCGAGGCATCCTTTTTTAATGTTTTTTTTAAAAATAAAATAAAAAACCATTTAAAACTTTTACAACTACTTTTTATTAAAGCATCTAAAAAAGATCTTATATGGTTATTAAAAAAAAAAAAAATTTTATTAAAAATAATACTTTAAAAAAAAAAGCAGAAGAACTTGGATCATTAATAAAAAAAAAACTTTGGTTAAAAGTTTTAATTGCTTTATTTTTAGGAGTGTTTTTTGGGTTTTTATTAGGTCCAACAATAGGCGTTTTTCCTTCAGACACTTCGTCTGTTATTACCGAATGGATTGCACTACCTGGGTATGTTTTTTTAAGCCTAATACAAATGATAGTAATACCACTAATCTTTGCCTCCATAATAAAAGGAATGGTCTCTTGTGGCAATATTAATCAATTAAAAAAAACAGGTATTACAATCGTAATCTATTTTATAATAACTACTATAGCCTCAATAGTAATAGGGCTATTAGTAGTAAACACATTTAATCCTGGCCAGTTTGTAGACTCTCAAACAGTTTTACAATTGTCTAGTGAGGAAATATCTACCAATGTTCAAGAGTTGCCAACATTAGAAAAAATACCCTCATTAATAACTGGTCTATTTCCAACAAATGTTTTAAACTCTGTTATTAGTGGAGAAATGCTTCCTATTATTATTTTTACTATAATCTTTGGTATTGCCTTAATAAATCTTAAAAAAAAACAATCCAAGCCATTAATAGATGTTTTAAGTTCATTACAAGATGTTTGTATAATGATTGTAAAATATGCAATGGTCTTAGCACCAATTGCTGTGTTTGGTCTAATGACTAAAGTTACTAGTCAGTTTGGAATAAGTACCCTCAAAGGACTTGGTGTTTATGTTTTGTGTGTTTTGTTTGGTTTGTTTTTATTAATTTTATTTTATATGCTAATAATTTCTTTAATTTTAAAAAAGAAACCTTTAGATTTTTTAAAGAAAATAAGAGATGTACAGCTATTGGCATTTTCCACATCAAGTTCAGCTGTTGTTATGCCATTATCTATAAAGACTGCTGAAGAAAAATTAAAAGTTAGACTCTCAATAGCAAAATTTATTATTCCAATTGGCGCAACAATTAATATGGATGGTACAGCCCTTTATCAAGCAATTGCAACCATATTTTTAGCACAGGTTTTTAGTATTGAAATAAGTATTTTTGCATTAATTTTTTTAATAATAACAATTGTTGGTGCTTCTATTGGAACTCCAGGAACCCCAGGAGTTGGTTTAGTAATATTATCTATGGCTCTTATAACTGTTGGTGTCCCATTAACAGGTATTGCTCTGATATTAGGTGTTGATAGAATAGTAGATATGTTTAGAACAGCAGTTAATGTTACTGGAGATCTTACTGCTGCAATGTTTGTTGATAAATTTGTTAAGTAATAAGCTGAGTTTTATTATAATCTATTTTTTTGTTAATTAAAATTTGTTTTTTAGTTAACTATTTAAATCTTTTTATCTTATTACTTCTTTAATTTATATTGGAATTGATTCTTATGAAATTTATTAATTTTAGATCAAAATCTGT
>CAZPGO010000013.1:0-17943 GCA_964586355.1 uncultured archaeon | reverse complement strand
TATTGGGCCTAAAGCATCTGTAGCCGGTTGAACAAGTCTTTTGTTAAATCGCCCAGCTTAACTGGTCGGCCGCAAAAGATACTAGCATGACTAGAGACCGGGAGACGTTAAGGGTATTTTTAGAGTAGGAGTAGAATCTTAAGATACCAAGAAGACCATCTGTGGCGAAGGCGCTCAACGAGGACTAATCTGACAGTGAGACACGAAAGCTGGGGGCGCAACCCGGATTAGATACCCGGTTAGTCCCAGCCGTAAACGATGCGGATTAGGTGTTGGGATAATCACGAGTTATCTCAGGGCCGAAGAGAAATCATTAAATCCGCCGCCTGGGAAGTACTGTCGCAAGACTGAAACTTAATGGAATTGGCGGGGGTGCACTACAAGGGGTGGATGCTGCGGTTTAATTGGATGAAACGCCAGATATCTTACCAGAGTAGACAGCAATATGATGGTCAGTCTGAAGGGCTTACCTGATGCGCTGAGAGGTGCTGTATGGTCATCGCCAGCTCGTACTGCGAAGCTTCCTGTTAACTCAGGTAACGGGCGAGACCCACATTATTAGTTGCTACTTTATTTCTTAGAAATAGAGGCACTCTAATAAGACTGCATTGGTAACAATGAGGAAGGAGTGGGCGACGGTAGATCTGTATAGCCCGATCACTCTGGGCAACACGCGGCATACAATGGTAAAGACAAAGAGTATCTAACCTGAAAAGGGGTGGCAATCTCAAAAACTTTACCCAAGTTCGGATTGTGGGTTGTAACTCACCCACATGAAGATGGAATCCCCAGTAATCGCGCGTCACTATCGCGCGGTGAATATGTCCCTGCGCCTTGCACACACCGCCCATCAAGCCAGTTGAGTAGAGTGTGGATGAACTTTAATCTATTAAAGGTTAATGTTATTCTATATTTTGCGAGACGGACTAAGTTGTAACAAGGTGTCCGTAGGGGAACCTGCGGACGGATCACCTCCTATTTAATTAAAAATTTGAGAGTATTTTAAAATGAGTTTTTCAAAAAACGATATGCTTCAAGCTATAATTAAAATATATTTACTAACCATCTCACAACAAGATTAATTTACCTTTTTTTTTATAAAAACACTTTAAATTTTTTTATCTAATTAAAAATACATTTATATATATTTCCTTACAATAATTATTTATAAAAATGGGCTCTTAGCTCAGTGGTAGGGCGCTTCCCTTGCAAGGAAGAGATCGCGAGTTCGAATCTCGCAGAGTCCATTTTACTTTTTTTAAAATATAACTTTAAATAGATTTACTTTTATAGTTATATATAGATCTTTAATTTGATCTACTATTTTATATAAAAAAATTTTGAAATAAATATGATAGACTTAAAAAAATCAATATGTTTTCCCTACCTAAAATGGAAATTCTTTTTACCATTATTTTTATTTAGTTTTTTATCTTTGATAAATGACTTATTTTTCTTTTTATCATTTTTTGTATTTCTATTACTTGGAATTGGGTTTTTTGGCACAAAAATAATAAATAAGTTAAAAAACTATAAGCAAGCCTATAAGCCTATATTAAAATATTCTTTTATAACTTTAATCACTTCAATTATTTTTTTAATTTTTCAAATAATTGTTATTTCTTTTGGAAGTTTACCACTTTTATTTTTAAGTACGGATTTTATACTTAATCAACTAAGTGATACGGTTTTAGGAAGTTTTTCTGCAACCACTGCTTTTGGCATATTTTTTTTTATTATGTTTTTTTTATTCGCAATTGTTTTAGAAATTATAAAAGTATTTGGGTTAATAGAATATTTTAAAACAAGTAAATTTGAGTCAATATTTAAATTTAAAAAACATCTAAAGAACATATTTTCTAAAAACTTTTTAGTAATATTCTTTTTTATAATAGGTGTTTTTTTAATGTATTTTATTATTTTCCTTTTGATTGGAGCTATAATAGAGGGCTTACTAATAACCTATTTTAATATTTCAATTTACTCTCTGTTTATTATGTGGTATTTGTTTATTTTAAATGGAACATTTTTTTCAGCAGTTGATGAATTATTAAAAGAAAACAAAAAAATGTGATATATTATGACAAATAAAAAAAATGAAATAAAAGATATAAAAATAAAGATTGTTGATATTGTTATTTTTATAATTATTGCAACACTTGTAATTACAACTTTAGTAAATGTTGACAAGTTTTTTTTCACAAGACCAGAATATGATAGATATGTTGATATTCCATATCCAAAAACCCATTCTTATGATGAAAACTGTGATTATTCTTTAGAACCACAAGCAACAATAATTAAAGAATGTACTGTAGATAAAGGAGAAGTAATATATAATAAAAACTGTCAAGTAGAATGTGATTTTCAAAACAAGATCTATCAAGCAGAGTTAAAATCATATAATAGAAAGGTCAGTTGGTTTAGAATGATTCTTTCTTTAGTAGTTAGTGTTTTAGTTTTATATCTGCCTTTTAAAAAGAAAGATAAGTTGATCTACTATGCAATAATTACAGGATCCTTGATTACATTAGTGTTTACTACTGTGTTTTCCTATGATTATATAGATACAAGTTTATTTTCCTTAATAACTTTTGTAGAAGTTATAGTTGTTTGGTTGATATATAAAAAGATTATTAAAAATCAATAGATTTAAAATATCTTTTTTTCTTTTATTATTTTATAGTAGTTAGTGTTTTGGCAAATTTTTAATATAATCAAACATTTTTCAAAAACTTGTTTGATTTTTAAAAATTAGGAAAGTCCACTCATTAGATTTTAGTTTTTTTAGTTGTTGCAGAAAAAAAACATTTTAATTTACCAAAAAAGATGATGTGAAAAACTGAAAAAAAAGGCAAATTAAAAGAAGCTGAAAGTAGACTAAAAGAACGGTTGCTAATGCAAGGAAATTTTTTCCGCTTAGATAAATTGCCAATTAATTACAGAAAGTGGCTTATAGCTAACTACTATTTTTTTCTAACATTTTATTTATAAATAGTTTCCTTATTTATATTAATATTATGTTACCCAGAATAACTCTTGGATCCAAAGGACCAAAAATAGGATCTAAACAAAGAGTTTTAAAAAAAAGAACTGTTAAAGATAAAAATGTAATTATCACTCTAGACCCAAAAAATCCAAAAAATAAATATTATTCTAAAATACAATTAGGTAATGGAAAACCAGTAAGAATAACACATATAACATCAACTACAAAACAGATATTAAAAGAAAACCCAGAGTTAGTAAGTTTTTTAGAAGAACAATTATTTGCCTCCAAGCCAGATGTTAGAGCAAAACTGGAAACAAAGAATGGTTCTTTTAGATTAAGAGAATTATTCAATTACCAATCAGCATCTCTAGTATATGAATTAAAATACAAAAACAAAAATACTGGGGATATTAAAAGATTTTTTATTAAAAAAAATTCAAAATATTATTTAGAAAACACAACCCCAGATTCTGAGTTTTTAGCAGTTAAGGAAATGGAGAGGTTAGGTTTTAATGTAATTAAACCACAATTTTCTTTTACTGATCTAAGCAATAGAAAAACAAATATTATTGTTTATGACTTTACAAATTTAGATAGTTATTATGATGCTATTATTAAGAAAAAAATAACAGGTTCAGAAATATTACTTGCTGAAAAAATATTTAAGAAATTAGAAAAATTAGATATTTTAAAAGATGTTGATGATTTTACAATGTATCATAATGGTGTTATACCACATAATGTTTTTGTAAAAAGATTATCTGATGGTAGACTTAAATTTTATTTTTCTGATCAATTTTTAAAAACAGAAGCATATAATAAATTAAGGAAGTGAGGCACATATGATTGGAATATTAACAACAATAGTTGGACCAATGTTTTCAGGAAAAACAACAGAATTATTAAGAATAATGGATAGAGAGCTTATTGCAAAAAGAAACTCTCTTTTGTTTAAACCAAAAATAGATAATAGATATTCAGAAGAAAGTGTAATTAATCATAATGGTTTTGGTAAAGAGGCTATTATAGCAGAAGATTCTGATCATATTTTTGAGGTTTTTTCTAATTTGGATGCAGAAAAAAAGGTTATTAATATATTTATAGATGAAATTCAATTTTTTGATTCTAGTGTATTAAATATAATTAATAAGCTTAAACAATTAGGAATAAATATTTATGTTTCTGGCCTAAATCAAACATATAAGGGAGATCCTTTTCCTTTTAAAGATAATAATAATCACATAGGATATTTAATGGCTATGAGTGATTATGTTATTTCAATTGATGCTGTGTGTAATGTTTGTGGTAACAAAGCTACAAAAACATATAGAATAGGATCTGATACTGAAACAGTTATTGTTGGCGGGCAAGATAAATACCAAGCCAGATGTGTAAATTGTTGGAATAAATAATAGGTGCTTTAAAGTATGAGTAAAAATATAATTAAATATAATTATGAAATAAATAATTCTGTTTGTATAAAAAAGTTTAAATTAACAAAAAACAAAAAAATAGAAGATATAATAGATTTTTTAATTAGTATTCAGTCATCAACAAATTTTAAGATAATAGAATATATTGAAAAGTGTTGTAATGTTAATAAATTTAATAAAAAAACAAATAGCTTTTTAAAATTAAATGTAGATAAATTTTTTATGGAGATTTATTCAGAAAAATTTAACAAAATTATTTCAGATATTATGTTAAAAGATAATTGTTATCTAAAATATTATGAACAATTGTTTAGAGTATATATTATTGAAAAATATGCTCAACAAAAGAGAATAGTTATAGGCCCCCATCACATTTCTAGTGTTAGTTGGGAAGATAAGTAAAATAAATATAAATTGTTAATGTTTATTTAAAAAGTAAAAAAAAATATTGGAGATGAAATATATGACAGAAGAATCAATACAATTTATTGCGAATTTTGATAAATTCGTATCTATAAAAAAATTAACCATTGATAAAGAGGTAGGACCAAAAGAAGTTATAGAATTTTTAACAAGTGTACAATTTTCAACATCTCAAAAAATAAAAGATTATATTAAGAAAATTTGTGATATTTCTAATTTTGAAGAAAAAACAAATTTTTTGTTTTCTTTAGAAGTTGGTAATTTTATAGAAGAGGTTAATTCTAAACAAACAAAAAAAATAATAAAAGAATTTATTCCAAAGGAAATGGAAAAAAAAGAATTAAAAGATGCTTATATAGAATTATTTAAGGTATATTTGATAGAAAAATATTCTGTTGATAAAAAAATGGTTTTTGGAGCGCATCACATAGTTTTTCCATCAAATAAAAAGTTAATGAAGAAAAAGAAATAATTTTATTTTAATTATTTACTTTTTGAAAAAACAAAGGTATTTAAATTATTTTTACTATATATTATATATCTTTTTTATAAAAAGAAAATAACCCTCCTTAGCACAGCGGTTAGTGCGTCCGGCTGTAGACTTTAAGTAATCACTTAAATTTTGATCTTTAAAGATCAAAAAGGCAGTGACCGGAAGATCCCCAGTTCAAATCTGGGAGGAGGGAATCCGACTCCAACAGGACTTACTATTTATGTTGGAGTAACAATTAAACTAAATAGTGTTACCCTAACTTTTCTAATTAAATATTGTATTACTCACTACCTTGTATTACTCGACACCTTTTTAAATATTTTGAGTAATATAATGTCTATGAGCTATTTATCTAAATTGCAAAGAAATAATAAAACTTATTATTATCTTGTAGAAAATATTCCAGTTTCAAAAGGGAAAAGAAAACAAATAAGAAAGTATATAGGAACTGTAAAACCAACAGAACAGCAGTTATCTTTAGAATTATCCAGATTTGAAAAAGAAATCAACTCCCAGAAAAAACAATTGCAAGGATTTACTTATTTAACTAAAGACGAAGTAAAAGAAATAGATGATATCAATTCTAACTTTTGGAAAAAATATAATACATTAACAAAAACAGAAAAAGAAAGCTTCTGGAATAACTTTATTAGCGTTTTTGTATATAATACCAATTCTATAGAAGGTTCAACTTTAACCTTAAAAGAAGTTGAATTATTATTATCTGAGAATATATCCCCCAATAGACCGCTTGAAGATGTATTAGAAACAAAATCTGCAAAAAAAGCAATTGATTATCTTTTGGACTATAAAAAAGATTTATCTATTGATTTAATTACAGAACTACATAGAATTTACTTTAAAGAAAGTTTTCCAGATATTGCAGGTAAATTAAAAAGATTAAATAACAGAATAATTGGTTCTAAATTTGATACAACACCTAAAGAATTAGTTTTAACTGATTTGAAGATACTTATAGAAAACTATAATAAACTAAAAGAAGAATTACATCCTATAGAACTCTCTGCTTGGGTACACTGGGCTTTTGTTAAGATTCATCCATTTCAAGACGGTAATGGAAGAATTTCGAGATTACTTATGAATTTTGTATTATATAAAAACAAATATGCTTTAATTGATATTAAAACAAAAGAAAAGCAAGCATATTTTAATGCACTTGAAAGATGTAATTATACAAATAATGGAAAAGCATTAGCACAAAGATTAGTTAGAAGATTTAAAAAGCAATATAAAAATGCATTTTCAGAATTATAAATCTTTTAGTATCTTAGTAGAGGGAATTTTAAAAATATTATTTTAATAAATTTTTTTTAATAATAAAAAAGGAGTTGGTATGGATGAAAGTAAGATATCTACCAACTTCTAACAACGAACCAATAACCAGTATATTCCCAATGTCTAAATCTGGGAGGAGGGAATCCGACTCCTATTTCTAATAAAAACTCTTTTAAATATGATGACCTATATTTTTGTATAAATCTAATTAAATACTTAAAATAGAGCAAATTATGATAAAATGGATTTTATTTGATCAAGCTGGTGTTCAAACAAATATGGCTTTTGAAAAAAAGAAAACTTATAAAATAAATGGCAAAATTTTTTTTGCAAAAGATCTAGAATCTATTTTTTACATTCCAGAATATAATAAATTCATGGTAGGACAAATTAATGAAAAACAGTTAGTTTCTGCCTTTTTAAAACGGACAAAATTACTATTATCTTATACAGAATATATGGAACTATTTAATAAAGATATTAAACCAATAAGAGGAATGGAAGAAATAATTTCAAAATTGTATGACAAATATAAATTGGTGACAATTATTAATGAAGGATCAGAATGGGCAAATTATAAATTAGACATTACTGGTTTTAGAAAATATTTTAAGAAAAATTTTATTTCTGGAGATCTTGGACTAGCAAAGCCTCAACCAAAAATTTATTTATATGTTTTAAATAAATTAAATGCAAAACCAGAAGAATGTATTTTTATTGATGATAAAGAAGAAAATTGTATTGCTGCAATAAAATTAGGTATTACCTCAATTGTTTTTAAAAATACGAATCAATTGAAAAAAGAACTACAAAAACAAAATATTAATATAATCTAAAAAAAAAATGACAAGAATGAAAGGTTTTAATTAGATCTAAATATAAATATTATTATTTAAAGAATAATATTTAAGATCATAAAAACAAATAGAAAAAAATGAAGTCATTAAAGTTTATTTGGTGGGCATTATTAATTATTCCAATTATTTTATTAATTGTTGGATATATTTATCCCATATCTTTTTTTTCAAATCAAGAAGCCATAAGAAGCTATGTAAGTTCTTTTGGTAATTTTGCTCCAATAGTATTTATTTGTCTGCAAATTCTACAAGTTGTTTTTACCCCAATAAGTCATTATGTGATTTCAATTGCTGGCGGATATATATTTGGAATTTGGTTTGGTTTTTTATATAATTGGATTGGAAGAGTTATTGGTACAATAATTGCTTTTTATATAGCAAGGTTTATTGGGAAAAAAATAGTTTCTAAGCTTGTAAAAAAGAGCACTCAAGAAAAATATGATTATCTTTTTAATAAAAATAAATTATTATTATTTTTAGCATATTTTTTGCCACTTTTTCCTGATGATGAGTTATCTTATTTAGCGGGATTATCTTCAATTTCTGATAAGCTATTTATTCCTTTGGTTATTATTGGACATATTAGTGGTGGTTTAAGTCTAGCTTATATTGGTAATGGTTTTAAGTCTATTACAGATCCATTATTTATTATCTTGTCTTTAATTACTTTGATTGGTGGTATTTTATTTATATATTATAACAAAATATCTAAACAGAAGGGTTGATTTTAATATGAAATTATTTAAATTATTCAAAAGAAAAATAAAATTTAAGGATTTAGAATACAAATCAAATCTTAAACCAAAAGAGAAGTTAGACCAAGAAATAACGATAAGACGAGGTCCTTTATTTACTGTTGCTTATAGTAATGTTGGTAAAAAAATGTTTGTTGATAGAAAGATATTTCGTAAAATATATAAAATTTTTAAATCTGGCAAATCAAAATTTGAAGATTCTCAAATTAAATTAACAATTATTGATGTAATTTCAGAGTATTGGAATCAAGAAGAAACTCTTGCAAACATGGTTTTAGAATTAAAAGATACTAATCAAAAATTTTATATAAAAGTTGGCAATTCTTGGCCTATGGAAGTAAATGGGAAAATAGAAAGATTAAATTTTGGCAGACCAGTAGAAGAAATGGGTATGTTAAAACTTATTTCTGATCATGGTGTTAATGTTGTTCCTGCACATTTTGGTGTTACTATAAGAGGTTTTAATTTTATAGTTTATGATTGTGTTCCATTTATTACGGTTTCAGATGCTAGACCAAAAGGTTTTATTAGTGGTAGAACAGAAAAAAAGATCTCAAATCTTTTAAATGAAATAAGTAAAGAAGTTAATTTTAAACTTCAAAAAGATCCAAAAAAATATGGTTTTAAAGAACTAAAAATGATTTCTGATTTAAAACCAGAAAATACTTTCTTTGATCTAAATTCAAAAAAATTATTTGTTTTTGATCCAAATTCTGTTGCTATGAATAAAATGGCTGAAAGTTTATTTCAAAAATAATTAAATGTGAATTTTTAGGAATGAAAAAGAAATTATTAATTTATTAAAAATAATAACTAATAAATTAAAAGATAAAAATGTTAGATATTATGTTGATGGAAGTGCAAGTCTTTTTATTTCAGGGTTACCTGTTGATGTTAATGATTTAGATTTAACTACTGATGAAAATGGAATGACAATTTTTAGATGTGTTTTTAAAGACTTTATAGTAAAATCAGAAATTGTTGAAAAAGAGCTTCCAGAAAATAAAAAAGAGCGATTAGATATTTTGTTGTTAAATGTTGAAAATAATGAAATTGAAATAATAAATTATATAGATAGATCAAAAAGCATATTTAATTTTATAAAAAAAGTTAATTATTATGGTTTGGTTGTAAATATATTGCCACTTAATAAAATGTTAGATTTTTATAAAAAAATTAATAGACTTCAAAAAATTAACATTATTGAAAATTTTTTAAAAAGCTAAATTTTTTAAAAAGAAAATCCTTTTTAACTAAATCGCATCTGTATTTTATATGTCTCAAATAGATTTTAGAACTATGATTAATGTTTTTTTAATTATTTGTGTAATGATTATTGCTATATATGTTTTTTTTTTGTTTTCAAATATAGAACAAGAAACCAAAAATATACATGATGCTCAAAAAGAATGTGTTATTAAAGAAATTAATAAAATTAAATCTAATCAATTAAATATAAATCTAATTGATTTTATTAATAAAATAGAGGTTAATAAAATTAGTTTTGAATACACGCCATTATATTTTGATATTAATTATACTTATAATCTTATTGGTTATAACAATATTAAGTTATATCCTTTGGGAATAAACACACAGAAATCAAAAAATGGTTTTGATCTTTTAATAAAAAACAATTGTTTAAATGAGTGTAATGATTCATTAACAAACGAAGATTTAAATATTTGTTCTGATTTTTGTGAAAAAATATATTTAAATATAAAAAAATGTTAATATGAATAAAGAAATAATTTTTGATCTTAGTGGCTTTTCTAAGTTTAATATCTCAAAAACAGAATATAATAAGTTTATAACAAAAACAAAAAATAATATCTATATTTGTTTAAAAAAAACAAAATCTAAACAGGTTTTTTTAGAATTAGTTGATTTAAAAGAAATTAAAGAGTGTTTAGTTTATGTGTTTTTTGTTTTTGAGGATAATATTTATTTTAAAATGGCCAATCTTAAATTTAATAGAAAACTTACTAAATCCTATTTGTTAAAAGACAAATTAATTTTAAATCAAATACTATTAAAATTAGATGATATTGATTATGATATGAATCCATCTGCTCATAATCCATACGGTATATATAAATTTAAATAAAATTTTTTAGAAAATAATTTGAATTTCTTAAAGAACTCTTTTCCTTTTATTTAAAGAAATTACTTTTATATTTTCTTTTTTTAAATTTTTGGAATCTGGTTTTGATTCTAAATTTAACCGAAATGATGAATTAAATTTTCTTAAAATTTCTGTGGGTTTCCCATCTTTAAAAATAGTTATATATCTTCTACCAACAATTTTTTCATTAATATTAGAGGTTCCAGGATAGGAGATCATATTTATTTTGGTTGCTTTTAGTTTGTGAATAATATGACTATAAGCATGTAGTAATAATTTAAAACCAATACCTTCATTCCTTATATTTTTATTTACGAAAAATCTAGATAGGTAAAAAGAAGATCCGTTTAGATGCCCATAAGCAACACCTAATAATTTATTTTTTTTAATTTGGTTTGTTATTGGGTCTCTTTCAAAAGCAAGATACATATGTGTTTTTCCAGATGCTAATTTTTTTTCTAGATCTTTTCCAAATGTTTTTGGGTTTATTTTTTCTATGGTGTTCATTTCCATTATTTGATCTATTATTGCTTTTGTTAGTTGATCTCTATTACTTAAATCAATTTTAAGATAATAAAGTGATTTTTTTTCTGGATTTTTTTGCTTTTTTGTCATAATTGTTCAATAATATTTATTCTATGAT
Organism: uncultured archaeon; assembly: GCA_964586355.1. GTDB lineage: Archaea > Iainarchaeota > Iainarchaeia > Iainarchaeales > CSSED10-239 > JAKQTP01. The sequence goes on along the minus strand of CAZPGO010000013.1, from coordinate 6,926 downwards.
ATTATTATAAATTCATATAATTTAATTTATTTAAGGTGATTATTTTATGATGAAAAAAATAAAGTCGATTAGTAAAGAAAAATTAAAAGAAGAAAAAGAAGAACTTAAAAAAGAAACTTCCAATAAAGTTATGGCCCTAATTACAGCTGCCTTTGGTTTGGTTGCTGCACTTGCTTGGAATGACACCATAAAAACTTTATTTGTTACTGTTTTTGGTACTGCGGATAATCTTTGGGCTATGTTAGTTTATGCTATTGTTGTTACTTTTATTGCTGTTTTTGTAACTATAAAGCTTTCAAAGTGGTTGTCTAAATAAATCTATTTTGTTTTAGAATAGATCCATTCATCAACAAAAGATTTATCTTTGAAAACGGATTTTTTTAAAATCCCTTCAAGGATAAACCCATTTTTTTCAAGAACTTTTTTAGATTCTGAATTGTATGAAAAAACAGGCGCCCATATTCTTTTTAGTTTAAGTTTTTTAAAACCATGTTCGCAAATCTTTTTAATAGCAAGAGTCATAATTCCTTGATTTCTGTATTTTTTTGCAAGCCAATAACCTATTTCTGCTTTATGGTGTCTATGGATTTTATGTAACCCAATATATCCGCAAACTTTAGTGTCTATATATATTCCGTATGCTAGGTGTTTGGGTTTTTCTAAAGAATAATTAGATATAATTTCATCAAATAATAGATCTATTTTAGATCTTGGGTAAGGATAAGGAATATCTATGTTGTTTTTGGAAATCTCCTTATCATTTACATATTTTTCAAAAGAATCTTTATCTTTATAAGTAAGTTCTCTTATAACAAATCTTTTTGTTTTTATTTCTTTAAACATTTTTATCTCTTTTATTTATCTTTTGATTTATTTAAAATTAAATACATTTATAATCGCTTTTGTTTTTAAATATTTTGTAAGAAACTTTATTTTAAGTGTGAATTGAAAATATGAAAAAAAAATTAAAAAAAGAAAATTATAATAAAGAAGGAACAGTTTCAGTAATTGTTGCAATATTTGTTATGTTTAGTGCAGTTATAGATCCAATTGTTTCAGTAATTATATCGTTTTCTGCAATTATGGGCTATTCAATATACTTTTTTTCAAAAAAGAAATAATTTAATATAATTTACTTATATTTTCATAAAAACAAAGAATAAAAAGATTTTCACTCATCCATATTTGAGAATTATGCAGGAAACATTAAATATCTCTGATTTTGAGATAAAAGAAGTAAAGGATATTGCACTTATTAATTATAAACATAATAAAGGAAGTACAATCTCTTTTGTAGGCATAGAACTTTTTGGAAAAAAAGCAGTAGTTTCTATTTCTGTAAATAAAGAAAGATCTATGCTACATAACTCATTATTATTCCTACTTGAAAGTCACCTAAAAATCCCTAATGAACTTATGGAAATGGCAAACATGATTTCTGGAGATTATAATCCAAAAACAAAAAAATTTAATTTTATTTGTACTCATGGACAAAACAAAGAATTTTTTAATGATATTTATAATATTTTTAAAAAAGTAAAACCAAAATTAAAACCAGCAAGAACATTGCCAAAGATCAAAACACAAAAAATAAAGAAAAGAGTTTTATAAATATGCCAAAACCAAGAAAAATAAACTATTCTGCTTTTGTAGAAGAATTGTCTAAATATAATCATGGCAAAAAATTAAAATTACCTCTAAAGATGGAAAAAAAGTTAAGACAACTAACAAAAGAAGAATTTGAAGATCTAAAACAAAATGGTTCTTTTTTAAGGGTGTTTGAAAAATTAAAAGATAGTTTTGCAATTCAAAGGTTAGAAGATCATATTCTCTCTAAACAAGAAAATAAAGCAATAAGAAAATGGCACATACTAAAAAACAAATCCCTAAATAAAGGAGAAAGAACTTTTTTAGTTTATAAAAATGGAGTTCTTTATAGAAATATTTCTAAAAAAAACTACTTTATTTGGCAAAGTTTATTAGAAAAAAACATATCTGTAGAACCAATTCTAGGGATAGGCAGCAAAGCAGAAATTGCTTCTTTAGAAAAACAAGGTTGCTTTTTAGAAAGAGGAGATATTTTAATAAAATCTGAACCTGTAGGTATATCTTTTGCTTTTCATTTAGATCATCCAAACCCAAAAATAAATACTTTAAAAACATTGTTAGAAAGTAATTTAGTACAAAAATTAACAACAGATCAGAAAATGAGTATAACTAGACAAATAATAACTACCATTAGTAAAGTGTGGCAAGAAGGATATGTTCATAGACACCCCCATTTTGGTAATTGGGCAATAGAGAGTGTAAAAGGTGAACCTAAGGTAACTTTAATAGATCTGGATGGGTTAAGTAAGATTAATTGGGGGCGCTTATCTACCTCTCCTGTATTAGATCATGCTTTAGTAAAACAAATTATTAAGGGATTTAGATTACCAAGAAAATATGCAAAAGTAGCACATTCTTTACTAGATAAAAAATTAAACCAAATAAGTAAAAAATAAAATAGGAGAGAAAAATAATGATAATAGGAATAACAGGATTTTTAGCATCAGGAAAAGGAGTGCTTTCAGAAACTCTTAAAGAAAAAAGTTTTATTGTATATTCTTGTTCAGATGAAATAAGAGAAGAATGTAGAAAAGAAAATATAGAGATCTCAAGAGATAACCTTCAAAAAACAGGAAATTTGTTAAGAGAAAAGTATGGACCAAATATCTTGGCGAAAAGATTATCTGATAGAATAAGATTAAATGGTTTAGAAAAGAATTATGTTGTAGAATCCATAAGAACAGAAGGAGAAATAAACGAATTAAAAAAATTACCAAACTTTAGTTTAGTATTTATAGATGCTGATGAAAAGATTAGATATCAAAGAGCAAAAGAAAGATTAAAAGAAAAAGAGCATATAGATAATTTTGAAGAATTTATACTTTCAGAAAAAAAAGAAATGAATAATAGAGATCCGAATTCTCAAAATCTTTTAAAATGTAAAGAATCCTCTCAATATGTTTTAGATAATAATGGATCAATTGAAGAACTAAAACCACAAATAGAAAACCTTTTACTAAAAATTCAAATAAACAATAGAATAAAGCCAAGTTGGGATGAATATTTTTTAAAAATTGCAGATGTGGTGTCATTAAGAGGCAACTGTTTGTGTGTGAGATTTGGTGCTGTAATTACTAAAGGCAATGTTATAAAGTCCACAGGGTATGTTGGAGCACCAAGAGGAACAAAAGACTGTTTTGAGAGAGGATATTGTCTTAGAAGAAAATTAAATATACCATCAGGACAACAATATGAACTTTGTTCAAGTGTTCATGCTGAGCAAAATGCTATTATTAATGCTGCTAGAGAAGGAGTTTCTATTATGGGGGGTACACTCTATCTTTATGGTAAGAGAAACTATCAAGGACTAGAAAAAGCAATTGATTCTTTTCCGTGCTATATCTGTAAAAAAATGATAATTAATGCAGGTATAAAAAAAGTTGTGTGCTCTACTGCTGATGGAAAATATAAGGAGTTTTTAGTAGACGACTGGGTAAAAGAATGGCAAGAAAAAGATATTGTTGATGATGAAAAAAAGTATAGTACTAATTATTCAAAATAATTTTTTTATATTTATTTATAATATCATCCATCTCTTTTAAAGCCAAAGTGTATTCTCTATAAAGATTTTCTATATGTTTAAATTTTATTTTGATATCTGGGTTTAAAAGTAAATTTACATTATTGCCCATATTTTTATATTTAAACATCTTTGTTAATTTAGTAAGTATTTTTTTTAGTTTTGTTTCTGTTTTTTTCTTAGATATTACTCTATATTTTTGATTTACTAATTTATTTACTACTTGGTTAGCTATCTTAAAGAATAGAGATTTTGATTTATTTTTCATATTTATTTGAGTAATATACTTTTTGTAATTTTCCTCATTAAATTCTTTGATTATTTTTTTTAATAGTTTTTTTGGGTAATAGGGAATTACAATTTTTGATTTTTCAAACTCAGCATCTAAATAACATTCACAGATCTGATGATTAATATTATTAATCATATTCTTTTCTTTAAGATAGTTGTGTATTCTTTTGTCTAATATAAAATGAGAATAAAACCCAATAGCAAAGTAAATCTCTTTTTTATTTTTTGCTTTTTTTAAAAGAGCTTTTGCATATTTTAGACCATTGTTTTTTTTATGCAAAAAATTACTAAAATTCGGGTGCTTTTTATAATCTCTTAAATGTGTAAAATAAAACAGATCTGGAAAAGTTGCACCACTTATTAAATAGAAAATATCTTTTTTTGGAAATAACTTTGAATATTTGCTTTGTATTTCTTTAATGAAATTAGTGTGTGTTAGTAAACTTGCCATCTTATCTCAAATTAATGTTAATAAATCTTTCAAAGTTTAGTTTTAAAAAATACTTTTTTGCTTTTCTGTATTCGTTTGTTAGGTCATATAAATATTTCTTTTTTATTTCATCTCTAGGATAAATAATTTCATTTATATCTGCACCTATTTTGTCAGCATGTTTTTTACCAAAGCGATAGATTAGTAGATCTAAAAAATAGGTTTTTTTTGCATTTTTAGAATTTCTATATTTTTTTGTAACTAGATGTTTTTGAATAATGTTATTTACAAAAGCAAAATAATATCTTTTTTGTAGGACGCTAGTAAAATAATGTTTAGAAATTTGAGGATATTCATATTTTAAAACCCTGTTGATTAATGATTGGCAGTATTTAGGTGCTAAGATTGTTTTGTTTTTAAACTGTCCATCTAAGAAGAACTCACAAACTGTGTGATATACAGATTTTTTAATTTTCTTTTTTGCAAGATATCCATGAATGTAGTTATCTAGAATAAAATGAGATATAAAGCCAATAGCAAAAGATCTTTCTTTTTTATTTTTACTATACTCTAACATTTTTACTCCAAACATATAACCATTTTTTCCAGTATGCCAGAATCTACTGAGGTTATTGTCAGGCGTTCTATGATAGCATAAAAATAAATTTACATCAGGAAAAATAGCTCCAGAATAAAGAAATCTTTTATTTAGTTTTTTAAAATATTTTTTTTCAGCAATACATTCTGATATCAAAGAAAGATGTGTTATTGTTCCTGCCATAATTTATTCAAATTTAAAATATTTATTTTATAAAATAGAACAATAAACAATATATAAATATATTTGAACAGACCCATTTTTTAGAAAAACCAAACTTTGTTACTTTCCAGAAATTATTTCAATAACATCGTTGTTCTTAAGAACATGATCTTTACCAAGAAGCATTTTTGTTTTAACATCAATTGCTTTTATGAAGTTTTTACCAAAATCAGTATGCAATTTATAAGCAAAATCTAAGGTTGTAGACTTAGGTGGCATTAAAAAGCAATCTGGTAAAACATTTCCATTTTTGTCTGTTAGACTTTTTGAGCCTCCAGGGTAAATGGCAATAAATTTTAGGATGTCAAAAACCACAAAATCCACAATTTCTTGGACACCAGTAGATCCATTTTCATCTAATATGTTTTTTTGAATAAAACTTAATGCCTCTTTTTGTTTTTTTGGTAGATCTTCTTTTAAGATTTTAAAAGAAGAAGATCCAGGTAAATAATCCACAACCTTATTTTTATCAGCAGACTTTAGTGCAAGTTCAGCTTCTGCACAACAACCTATGATTTTTAAATTAGGAAATTTTTCTTTTAGTTTTTTTAGATTTTCTAAGGAATTAGGTAGATCTATCTTGTTTGCTGCAATAATTATTGGTTTTGTTTTTTCTCTTATTTTTTTTGTAAAATCCATTAACTCTTCTTCAGACCAAGTAGCTACCTCTTTTTCATTTAATCCTAAAGATTTTAGGGTAGAGTCTAATATTTCTTCAGAAATACCCATTCCACTCATAAAAGATAATAATGTTTTTAGAGTTTTTGTTTTTCTTACTTGTTGTTCTCTTCCAAGTTTTTCAAAATTTTTTTTAAATATTCCAAATAACCAAGTTTCTACTTCTTTTAATAAAAAATTTATTTCATTAGCTGGATCATAACTACCTAATGGAACTGGTCTTCCTTCTTCATCAGTAGATCCAGAAATATCAATTACTTGTATTAATGCTTGTGCTTGATAAAGATCTGTTAAAAACTTGTTACCAAGACCTCTTCCTTCACTAGCACCAGGAACAAGTCCTGCAACATCAATAATGTCTATTGGTAAAAATCTTATGTGTTCTTTACAAAATCCATGTCTTGGATTACATTGTGTATTAAAAAAAGAATCCACACAATTATTTCTAACAAAGCCAATACCTTTATTTGGATCTATTGTAGTAAATGGATAATTAGCTGATTCAGCATCCATTAATGTTAATGCCTTAAAAAATTTTGTTTTTCCTACATTTGGTTTTCCAACAATTCCTATAATCACTTTAATCACAATAATTAATATTTTTATATAAAATAGTTAACATATTATATATATAATAGAAAACAATATAAAAAGATATAAAGAATTTAGATAAAGGTTAAAAAAGATAGAGCAAGTTTTAGTAGAATATTACAAAATTAAAAAAGATAATTAACGAATATTTCATTAATTTTCTTATAAATGTTTTTTATTTTGTTTTTTTACTAAAAAAAATAACTCTTTATTAAACTTTTTTTTTGAAAATAGACTTTAAAAAAACCTCTAAAACAAAATAAAGCTAAAATAAAACTAATTTGAGAGAAAAAGCCTAAATTATTCTTTTTTCAAGAAATAAAGCAAAAATTAAGGATATTAGCGCAGATCTATTTATAAACCTTGTGGGTCATATTTTATTTATTCCTTCTAAACTTTTTTAGAAGGAATTTGACCGTTTTTTACAAAACATATTTACGGGATGAGAGAGTTGGTATTAGTTTGCACTACGTGTAAAAGTAATCATT
>CAZPGO010000012.1:0-2802 GCA_964586355.1 uncultured archaeon | reverse complement strand
ACTGCTGAATTAATCTGTCTTCTTAATTCTCTTACAGACCAATTTTCTAGAACACATTGTTTTTCATAAAAAGATCTTTCATTATCATCAGATATTCCTTATAATTCAACATATTGTGACCAATTTAATTTGGCAGACACTGTCTGCCATTTGTTATAAATTAAATAAAATCTGCGCATGTCTAATAGTAATCTCCTAGAAAAACAACTATTTTGATTTATTCTAAGATCTTTAGATAATTTTTCTAAAAGTTTGGAACCATATTCCGCTTTTTCTTTCCCATTTTGTTCAAACTCTATAATTTCTTTTCCAATTTGCCAATAGGTTTTTACTAAAATAGTGTTAATAGAGAGAATAGCAGATTTCCTTCCGTGATTTAATATTTCTCCAATATTTATAATAAATGAAAGATATGATTTAGTCATAATAAATATAGATCTTTAAAACTAGGGGGCGTTTTTGTAAGGGGGTGTTGTCCACTGGAGCCTTTCTTAGAAAGAAACCCTCGGGAAAGAACAAACTGATAACCGGTTACGCTCGGTTAATGCGCAATTATAAGTTTATGCAAAAACGAAATGAAAATAAATCCTCAGAAAAGAACAAACCGATAACTGGTTTCGCTCAGTTGACCCGCAATATAACCGATTTCGCTCCATTAACGCGCAAAATAAAATTTTTCAAAAAAAGTTTAATCAAAAACAAGAAAAAAATATTTTAACATTTTTCTAATAGATTATAATTTTACTACTGCTAATTTCTCCAACCAATAGTTAGAGTTTTAAGTTTTTTTCAAATAAAAATTTAAAGAAAAGCAAGATCTAAAAACAAAATAATCAACCCTAAATTAACTTATTAAATAACAATTTAGAAATATCATCTAGATCAAAACATTTAACAGACAGATCATTAAAAGAAGAAATCTTTTTAGTAAAACTTCTTGCAACAACAATATATTCTTCAACCCTATCTTCAGAACCCCATTTTACACATTTTGCTTTTTTGACAAGAGAAGAGATAATTGCAGTTGCATTTATATTATCTGACCATTTTACTTCACAAAAAAGAATATTATTTTTATTTTTCTTATCTAAACCAACAACATCTATTTCATAAGTAGAAGCACCATCATCTAACATCTGCTTTTTGGAAACAACACCCCACATTCTCCCAAAATCGGTATATTTTCCAGAAAAAGGGAGTTTATAACTTAGAAATAAATCTTTTATTAATTCTTCAAATTTACGACCATAATAAAGATCTATGTTTTTTTCATAAAAATTATAGGTGTCTAATGCTGTATGAGATTCTATAAAAGATTTATTTAAAAATAAATATTTAAACCAAAATTCTAAATAATTATCTTTTATTTTATATAATCTACCTTTAAATCTTTTATTTTCAGTTATTGGAATTTCTTCAACAATTATAGATAAATTTTTTAAAACAAATAAATATTTTGAAACTAAAGAATAATCTAAATGTGTATAATCAACTATTTCTTTTTGTTTTTGGTGACCTTGTGCTATTGCACTTAAAATTAATTTATAATTTGTGGTTTCTGAAAATTCATAATTAAGAAGTAAATTTCCTTCTTGATTTAAAAAATTACCTTTAGTAAAAATCTGTTCAACTATATTATCTTTAACAGATTTGTTTGGATCTATTTTTAATAAATAGGCAGGAATACCACCAAATACAAAATAGATCTTACATAAATCTTTAATATTATATTTTGGGAAAAATAATTGAAAATGATTAAAATTAATAGGTTCAAGTTCCCATTGTGCTGTTCTTCTACCATATAGAGGACTTTTTATATTTAGTACTTTTTTTTCCATAATTGATATAGAAGAACCAGTTAAAATTAAAACGATATTTTTATTTATTAATAATTGATCCCATACTTTTTGAAAAATTGATGGTATATCTGGATTTTTTTTTATTAAATATGGAAATTCGTCAATTACTAGTACTAATTTTTCTTTTTTAGTATAATATTTAAAAAACAAAGTAAATAGATCATTCCAATTATCAATTTTTAAATTGTTAAAATCATTATCTACAATTAAAGAAAGTTCTCTTTGGAATTGTTTAATATTTATTAGATCTCCTTCTTCTGTACACATATAATAAACGCTAGGTTTATTTTTAATAAATTCTAAAGCTAATTTAGTTTTTCCTATTCTTCTTCTACCATAAAGAATAAAGAGATCTGATTCTTTATTATTATATAATTTATTTAAAAAACTTAATTCTTTTTCTCTGTTTATAAATTTAGATTTAGTTATCATAAAATAACTAGGTAAAGAAATATTTATAAATTTATTTATTTTGGAGTTAAAAGTATAATACTTATTTGTCCAAAATGATTTTTTTTCAAAAAAATTAAGTAAAATAAACTTTTTCATAAAAGTTTAATCAAAATAGCCTTTCTTGAAAAGAAAGCCCCGGTAAAAAAATTTAAAAAACATAAACTAAAAAACATCATAAAATCTTTTTTAATTCTTCTTTTGTTGGCAGATATAATTTATATTTTGAAACAAACAAATGATTTGTAATTCCACCTAAAGCAAACTCAAGTAATAGCTCATTTTTATCAGTTGACAAAATTAATCCAATTGGAGAATTATCTTCTTTACTATTTTCTTCTTTTTTAAAATAATTAAGATACATATTCATTTGACCAATATCAGAATGATTAACTTTTCTTGTTTTAAGATCAATTAATATAAAACATTTTAATATTCTATGATAAAAGACTAAATCTATATAGTAATCAATATTATCTATAGTTATTCTATA
>CAZPGO010000011.1:0-91219 GCA_964586355.1 uncultured archaeon | reverse complement strand
GCTTCCTTGATCTACTAAGTTTATTTTTATATTTGATCTAATATTACATCTTTTATCATCTCTTCCTGATCTTTTAAGATACCCATTTACTCTTAAATCTAGGTTTCTTGTAATATCTCTAGTTATATCTTCTGCTTCAAAATTTATTTTTATGTAGTCTGCTTGGTTTTCAGGAAGTCTTCTTGGATAGTCTGTTATGTTTGTTGTAACATAACTATCATCATAAATATTTATAGAATCTATTATATATTCATAGTCTAGTGATTCGTTTTTGATTCTTATTTCTTTTTCTATTTCTTGAAATTCGTTTAGAGTAAATTCTATATCATGTAATATTATATCATCACATTCTCCTGAATTATTTGAACTTCTATCATTTATAATATAGTCAACAGTAAATGCTTTTTGACAGATTGTTCCATCTTCATAGTTTCCTTTTACAACAACATCAAAAAAAGAAGAATAATCACTGCTAACAGAATCAGCAACAAAATCAATTTGTGCATATCTTGTTTGGTTTGCTGAGATTGTGTGTGGATAAGAGATGTCTTCTATATCTAGTCTTGAAGGATCTGTTGTGATTACTGATTGAATGGTTAATGGCAAACTTGAGTTGTTTGCAATATATAATTTATATTCTTTTTCTTGATCTTCGTTTATATAAAAAGTACTTTGTCCTGATAAAGATAAATTAAAACAATCATTACTAGGATATTCTGGTTGCTCTGGATCATTTGGCTCTGCTGGGTAATAGTAATTTGGGTATCCTGAAACATAAACATAAGCGTCATTTACTCCATAGTATATATTTGCAGGAACTAATGTGTGTGCTTCTACTAGTACTTGATAACCTGTGTATGGGGGCTGTAAGTAAAATATATTTGGATAATAATATTCTTGAACTGCTGTGTTATACAAAGTATATTGTACTGGTGGTGCTGAATAAAGATATTGTGCTTGACCGTTATCTAAAATACCATATATTTTTGGAGTTATTACTACTGGTAGATTTTGACCATAGACTAGATCGTTTGCTCTAAAGCCTAATCTTAATGAAACATTATCATAATAGTTTCCATATTGTAAAGATGCATAAGAGTTTTCTGTTTCTGTGCTTATTACTAAAGAATCTATATTAAAGTTTAAAGCACTAACTGAACTTATGCCTAAAACAAACATTAGTGATATTATTGCCAAAAATATATTTTTTTTATTCATAATTTTTTCCATTTTTTTCTTTTTAGATAAATAAAAGGTGGTTACTCTCGTTTTGGGTGTTTTGTAAGTAGAAAGCAATTAACTTTGTATCATTAATAAATATATTTGAAGCAAACCATTTAAAAAGATTGTTAATTTACATTTTTTTAAAAAACATTATATTATAAACTTTTCAAGTATATTTTATATTAGAACTTTTTATAAAATAATAAAAATAGGAATAAAGATGTCAGACGAACACGAAAGCTCACAAGATATTAAGGCCCTTCAGTCAAGTATACTTGTGCTTTCACAAAAGATCAAGTATTTGGTTCATAATGAAAAAATACTTGGTAGAAATATACTTATTTTAAATAAAAAGATCGCAAACTCTAATGGATCTGTATCAAGTGGCTCAGAAATTAATAGTGATCAAATTAATGAAATTTTAAATAAATTAAAGAATCTAGAACAAAAAGTAAAAAATATTGAATCAACTTTAGAACTTTTTTCTAAAAGGTATGCAAGATCTGACGAGTTAAAGGAAATGAAATATATTATAGATAATATTAATCCATTAGAGTATACCACAGTAGATCAAGTTAAAAAAATGATAAAAGAACAGAAATAGATCTATTTTCTTTTTTTTCCAAGCATTTCCCTTGCAAATCTCCTTTCGATTAGTGCTCTGCCATTAAGTGTTGCATAGTTGTGTGTTGATCTTATTATTTTATCTAAGTACTTTAATTTTTTCTGTTTTTGAATATCAGTTAATTTAGAAAATATTTTTTTTGTTGTAGGATTTGATAAAAGTTCTGCTTTTATGTCTTCTATAATTGTGTAATTGGTTTTAATTTTTCTTATTTCAAAACTTATTTTTTCTCTTAATTGCGAATATTCTTCATTTGTTAAATATGTATTTCTAGTAATAAGTCGTAAATTATAATTTATGATTGTATTAATTGCTCTTTTATCTTTATCTTTTAGTTTATCATAATCAGGAACTAGATCAGAAATCAATTCTTCTTTTGCAGTGCTTTTTAATGTAAGTTGTTTTTTGTTTTTTTTTATTTTTATATCAAACAACAACCTTCTAATATCAGCTAGTATTTCTTCTACTTGCTCTGAGGATAGTTTTTCCACATTAAATTTTTTTATTTTTAAAAATAAATATCTTCTTAAACTTTTTTGGGTTTTTGGAGAAAGATCTAAGAGCCTTAAAGGCTTTCTCTTATTTGTTTTTGGATCTCTATTAAAAAAACGATGCTCAATTCTTCGCTCTAATAATTTTACATTCTCTTTTACTTTTTTGTCTTCTCTTGATTGTTGCTTTATTTCTTCAGAGTATTTTTTTCTTTGTACTTCTCTTATAGTTGGAATAACATCTGTAAATATTGTTTTGTTTTTTTCTCCTATAAAACTTATTGGGTTTTTTGAGGGTTTTTTTAAAGGCACAATTTTTCTTTTTTTATATTTTTCTTAAACCAAAGATAATAGGTTCCAATTACAATAATTACTAAAAATAATCTAAATAACACTGCATGAAATATTTCTGCCCAAAAAATATTTAAATGTACTATTAAATAACCGGTAAGAGATATTCTAAAAATATTAAAAAACATAACAACTAATATAGAGATTAAAAAACCAATTATTCTTTTTATTATTGGTATTCCTTTAGAGGCTAAAATTGCTGCAGATAATAAAGAAAATTCTAATATGCCTGTACATAGCTTATTTATGATTAATGGATACTCTAAACTGCTTATAACAACAGTTGAACTTTTAAGTACGTTATCATAAAAAAAAAGATTAGAAATTCCAAAAAAATTTAATAAAAAACTACTAGCTATTCCATAAAAAAGATTGATCTGTTTATAAAAAAAAGTTTCTGTTAATAATAAATAAATAATAGCAAAAAAAAACAAAAAAATTAGTAAAAAATAAAGAGCTTTTTTTTGCTCTTTTTTTTTAAAAAGGTCTTTTTTTATATTATTAAAAAGATTTTGTTTTTTTATAAATGATCACAAAAAAACTATTTAACAATAATACCCATTACTTGACCTGATTGTCCTGGTCTTGAGGTTAGTTTTACATTTACTTCTTTGTCATCAACAATTGCTTTTACAATAGCTCCTTTTGTTATGACTTTTTGTCTTACATAGTGTTTGTTTGCTTTGTTTTCAATAACATCAACTAACTTTGCAGACTTTGTTTTATTTCCTTGAGAGATCTGTATTGCTGAGATAAATGCTACTTTTTGCTTTTCTGATCCGCCAATTGTTCTACTCTTATATCTTTTATCTTCTTTTGCTATTGTTGTTTTTGCAAAAGAGCCTCCTTTATCTGCTAAGGTCTTTGTTTTTGCATTTACTGCATTGTTTATTCCACCACTGGATTTTCTTCTTGAAATTCTTTTCCATTCAACCATTTTAATATTCACTCCATTATTTTAAATATTACAAATTACTTTAAAAACTGTTTTTCTTACAAAACAATTATGAACCCTGATTTTTGTTTTGAAATTGAAAGTAATAAGATCTATATTAAATATATATATGGATCTATAACAAATATTACTATAGAAAATTATTTAAAAAGGATTGCAGACCTAAAAAAGCAAAAAAATATAGAGGTTTTGATAATTCCGTCTTATCTGGCTTATAACCTAGAACATTTAAATTGGGCTCTATTTATTACTAAATATAGATTTTATGATAAACTTAATGTGTCTAATGATATTTACAAAGAGCTTTTGTTAACTCTTAACTGTACTGATCAGTTAAAAAATATAGATTATTCTAATGATTCTAAGAAATATTTTATTTGTTTTCTATCAAATAAAAAAATCACTGATAACTTGGCTTTCTCTTTACTTGGGGAAGATTTTAAAATTGCAAAAATAACTACAAAAAGTTTTAATCAAAAAAAGATTATTAAAAAATATAATCTAAGATCAAAAAACAAAATAACAGAGCTTATAGAAAAAATGAGTCAAAGATCTATTAAATAAAACTAATCACAATAAGATCTCTCTAAAAGATATTTTATTTTTTGTGCTTTTTTAGGTCCCATTTTTGAAACCTTTTGTAGATCTTTTAGATCTGCATTTGCTATATTTTTTATGCTTTTAAATTCCAACAACAAAGATTTTGCAAGAGTTGGACCTACATCAGGAAAGGACTCCATAATAAACAATTGTCTTTCTGAAAAGGACATTTTTGTTTTACTAAACCTTAATCTGTTTTCTTTATTATTATTTTCTAGTTGTTCTCTTTTAGCAACCACATAAAGAAAAAGGGCGGTTTCTTTTTGATTTTTTGTAAAAAATATGGGTATTCTGTATTCTAAACCAATTTTTGTTAATAGACCTACTATTGCCTTTTTATTGATTCCTTTAGAATTATCTAAATAATCAATAGTGCCTTCAATAATTAATGCAGATTTTTTTATTTTTAAAAGATCTGCAATCTGATCAAAGATTCTTCCATCAATTATTGAGGCATTAAGATCTGCAAGTGTTTTTCTTTCTATAACAACCTCGTCAGTTATTTGGTAGTCTCCAACAGATAGTTGTTCTTCTAAGATCTCCACATCTATTTTATCTGTACCTAGTTTTTGTAATTCTGACATTACTTGAGAAGCTCTTTCTCTTAGATCACATATTATTTTTATTTTTTCTGACATTTTTATTCACTTGTATGCTAAATCACGATGATTTATTTTATAGAAAATGATTTCTTTGCTTTTTTTATTTACTTTAAACAACATCACAAAAGACTTGTCAATATGTACTTTTTTACAGTCAGAAAGATCGTGCCTTAAATTTTTATAGTAGTCTATGGTTTCAAGATCACATAAGCAAATCTGTTTTATTTTTTTATTAATTATAAGTACTAAAGATTTGTCTTTTTTGACTAACTGTTTTATCTGTTCTTCTGATTGATAAGATAAAATTGGTTTAAACATTTTATTCTAGTTCACAAATTTTATCTAATTCTTTAAAAGAAACAGATTTTATTTTGTTTTTTTCTACTTTGTCTATTTCTGCTAAAAAACCTTTTAAAACATCTTCTTTAATTTCTTTTTCTACAAAATCAGCACCATACAAATCTAAAATCTTATTTAGGGCTTGAGATTTATCTTTAAAACCATACTTCTCTTTTACCACACCTAAAACTCTATTTGAATAATCTGAAATTTTTAAATTTACATTCACGATTTTATTTATTTTAAAACACTTAAATCATTTTAACTTATTCTATATAAGTTGAGATAAGTTCTTTTTTTAAAACAATCTAAAAATCAAGAATGGTTTTTTGCTTTTTCTTTTTACTTGGTTTTTTAGAATTATAATTTGATAAATATTTTTTCATTTTTCTTTCCTTATTTTGTGAAACATAATAATATTTTTCGTCTATGGTGTCCTTGTTTATTAAAAGAACAACTTTACCTACATTAAATCGTCCTGTTCTTCCTCTTCTTTGAATATTTCTTATTTCTGAGGGTACAGAGTCATAGAACAAGACTAGATCCACTGAGGGTATATCAAGGCCTTCTTCTCCAACAGAGGTGCAGACCAGACAATTATAAATTCCTTCCTTAAATTCGGAAATTATTTTTATTTGTTCTTTTTGGCTTAATCCCTTATCATTAATTTTTGTGGCTTGTCCAACAAATCTCACAGCTTTAAGATTTTTATTTTTGTTTATTACGGTTACTAGATGACTAGCATTATCTCTAAAATTACTAAAAACTAGTATTTTGGAGTTTGGGCTTTTTAAAATAAAGTTATTTAATATTTTTAACAGTTCTTCTTCTTTGTTATATTTTAAGGAGCTCTTATTTTTTTCTAAATAGTTTTTTAAAGTTATAAAATCTTCAGAATTTACTAGTTGTTTTATGGATTTGCTTGCTGAGGTTTGTTTTGATTCTAATATCAATTTATTTATATAATTTTGAAAAGAAAAAAAACCTTGCGTTTCTATTAACTCTTTTGCATGTAGTATTTTTGTTATCTGTGTTATTTGAGAGATTGCTATAAAATACAAAGGATTTTTTTTAGAATTATTTATTCTTGCAAAAATGTTTTTTTGAATTTCAAGTATTTGTTTTTTTGAAAAATTTGTGGTTAGCTTAAAACCAAATTTTTGTAAAAGTTCTATTTTTTTTGAAATTATTTGATCTATTATAGAAGATACTTGTTTTGAATGAGGATCTAGATCTATATATTTTGTGTCAATTTCTACATCTTTAATGTAATCAACAACATCAATATCAAATTCTGTTCTTATCTCAATATGATCTAGCTTTAGATTTTCTGACACCTCTTCTATTTTTTGTTTATTAAATCCAGGAGATGCTGTTAATGCTAATCTTTTTAGGTTATTTTCAAAATATTTAGAAATATTACAATAAGCATAATTTTTTGTTGCTCTGTGTGCTTCATCAAAAATAATTAAATTAAAATTTCCTTGATCAATATAGTTATTGTTTAAATCATTATCAATAGTTTGAGGAGTTGCACAAATAATTAGACCTTTTTTATTATAGAGATCTTTTCTTTTTTTTGGATCTATTTCTCCAGTTAAAAGAATTATTTTTTCTTTTGGTAGTTCTAGAAGATCTATTAAACTTTTGAAATGTTGAGTGATTAATGGTTTTGTAGGGGATAATAATAATACGGACTTATCTTTATTGTAAGTATAAGCAATAACCAAAACAGCAACTATTGTTTTACCTAATCCAGTTGGTGCAACTACTAGTGTGTTTTTTTCCAAGGCTTTTGCAGTTAATAGTTCTTGATATAATCTTTTTTGAACTTTATTTTTTTTTACTAATTTGTGATCTACATATTCTGTCATATTATTAATAATAAATATGAAAATAGTTTATAAATTGTTTTACATAGTTATAGAATACAAAAAACACAAAAAATTAATAAAATCACATTTTGATAATGAAGCAGAGGATTATAATTAAGAAGTAACTAAAGTAATTCCAAGGTACAAACACATGCCCATAATTGCAATAAATGAAATTCCATTTTCCTTTAAAAAAAGTTTTACAGTTTTGGATGTTGGAGTTGGAACTGGAAACACAACATTAGCAGTTATCACTAAATTCCCATTAGCAAATATAGATGCATTAGATGTTTCTAAAAAAATGATAACTGTTGCAAAAAAAAGATTAAATACACAAAATATAAATTATTTATTGGGAGACATAGAAACAAAAATATTTGAAAATAAATATGATTTAATTATTAGCACATTAACTATACATCACATAAAAAATAAAGAAAATATATTTAAAAAAAAATTTGGCATTTACTAAAACCAACTGGCATTTTTATTTTAAATGATATTTTTATTGGAGATAATAAAGAAGATACCAAAAATATAGAATAAAAATACAGATCGTTCCTTTTAAAAAAAATTTTGAAAATGACAAAGATAATTGGTGGATTAATCTTTATTCTAAAGAAGACAGACCAGATTCAATACAGAACCAGATAAAGTGGTTAAAAAATGTTGGTTTTAAAAAAGTAGAATTAAAATATAAATATTTAAATACTATGATAATTGTTGCAAAAAAATAATTTTCACACATTATTTTTTCTTAAATCCAAATAAATCATTATATTTATTATGATCACCATATTCTAAGACAAAACAAATAATTTGAATATCTATTTGGACCATTTTTTTAAGTTTAAGATATTCTTCTTTTGCATCACCTTCAAATACAACCTTTACTTCTTTCATAAATTTAGTCCTTTTTTAATCCTTTTATCTAATTTTTCTTTTGCTTGATATGTCCAAAAAATGCCTTTTTTACTATCAAAAATAATTCCTTTATTATCAAGATAATCAATTATTACATTAAGTGTCTGCTTCATAATCTTGTTTTTTAATTTTTTTATAATTTGATATCTAGTTAAAGGAAGTTTCGCATTTTTTATAATATCTTCAACTTCAAGAACAGTTTTTAAGTTAGGATAATGAAGAATATTTTTTTTATTCATAAATACACCTCCTTAATAGGTAATATATTTATATCCCAAATAATTAAAACCTTTTCTTTTATTAAATATATATAAATTAGCGAATAATATTCTTTTTGGAAGGGGTCTTGTCCAGTGGAAAAACAATAAAAATTACAAAAAGTAGAATTAAAATATAAATATCTAAATACTATGATAATTGTTGCAAAAAAATAAAAGAAAAAGAAAAGTTAAAAGAAATTAACCAAATAAGGAACTTAATCCTTCTGCAGCTGATTCTTCGGAAACAACTGGCTCTTCAGCAACTTCTTCTTTCTTTGTTTCTTGAGCAACTGGTGCTGCTGCAACTGGCATTGCTGCTTTACTGATTGCATCTTCAATATTTATATCTTTTAAAGTTGCTACAAGTCCTTTAACTTTTGCATCATCAACAGAAACCCCAGCAGATGTTAGTACTGCTTTGATATTTGCCTCTGTTATTTCTTTTTTTGTTTTGTGTAGTAACAAAACTGCGTATATATAATCCATATTTACACACTCCTAAATTAATTTTTATTTGCCAAAGCATCTAGTGCTTTTGCCTCTAATTCTGCTTTTATAATCATTGGCTCTATTGTATCTTCACAAATATAACCAACTTCAATACCTAAGTTCATACTAGATCTTACTGCTAAGATAATATTGTTTACTATTGTTTCAGCATCAACATCTAAAACATCTTTTCCGTAAATTAAATTATCTTCTTTTACTGCCACAACATCAAGCATTAATTGCATAGGTTTAATATCTAACTTTGAAAGTGTGCTTACAACATCACTTGTAATAACATCTCCAACTTTAGCTATGGTTGTGTCATTTGGAACAAATATTGTTGCTCCTTTAACCTGTGCCTTAATACCAACTTTCTTTAAATCAGAAAGTGCTGGGCCTGGTGGAAGTCCTGTATCTCCAGCTGGTACAACAATATCAACTGGGGAGATCATTCCTATTTTTGCTTTAGATCTAGCTTTGTTTTTCTTAATTTTACCATACAACTCAAAAGCATTGTTGTTTGTTAAAATCAATATTGGTTGATTAGGTAAGTTTTCTAACAAATCTTTATTATTTGTTTCTTCTAATGCTCTTTTTAATGAAATTTTTGAAGTTACCTTAAAAACAGCATCAACCATATTCTTTTTTAACTTTGCTAGTAAGTTTGCAGGGTAATTATTCAAATCCCCTATCCCAACAACTTTATAGCTACTGATCAATTGACCAATTTCTTTTGTTTGGGATTCTCTCCAAGGCTTTGTGTGTTTCATTTCTTACCACCTACTGCCTCTAAATTTATTGTGCCACTCATAGTTGATTTTATATAAACTGATTTTAAGTTTTGTTCTCCAACTGGTAACTTATCAATAATTGCTCTTGTTATAACAACACAATTTTCTGCTAAATCCAAAGAACTTTGACTTCTTTTACCAACTTTTGTTTGAATAGCAACAGATGTTTTGCTTTTTTTATTACTTATCTTCTGTTGAGAAACTGTAGAGTTAATTATTGATTTAATTGCATTAATGTTAGGTGGAGCAATTAAAGGCATCTTACCTCTTGGACTTAATACCTGTCCTAAATGTTTACCAACAGTTAGCATAACTGGACCTTCTGCTAAAAACACTTTGTGTTCTTCTGCCAGTTTTTTTGCTTCTTTTTTGGAAATTTTAGGAATTTCTTCATCCAAAATTATTTTATCTACAACTCCTTTTAACTCAGAAGCTAAGTTTTTATCTTTAACAAAAACTAATGAACTAACTTTCTCTAAATACGGATGTGGTAAATTTACAGATAATTCTATTCTTTGATCTCTGTTTTTTACATTAATATTTTTTAAAGTGTAAATTAGTTCTACAGCTTCATCAAATTTACGCTGTTTAGACTTGCTTTTCAACTCGTCTATTACCTTTATAAAGGCCTTTTTTTCTAAAACGCTTGTATCCAAATTAGCACCTCCTGCATATAAGCAGTCTTAACGGAGTTAATATTCTAAGTTAAGAATATTTACTTTGTTTATTTATGAAATTTTTCATAAATAGTATATTATAAATTATAGTATGAAATAATTTATAAAGGTTAATGATTTTACAAATTTCTAAAAAAAGAGATCTTTTGATATAAATATTAAAAAATTAAGAAAAAAGTAAGATAAAAAATTTATCTTAAATATTTTAAAGTGTTTACAAAGATTGCTTTACTTAAACCAGGATTGTAATTAAAATAAATTACTTTTCCCATAATCATTGATTTTTCAACAATTGCAGGGAAAGTTTGACCGGTTCTAGCATCTTCTAAATATGCAATCTCTCTTCCAAGAACAGAAACATCAAAAGTTGATGTGTTGTATAGACCTGAGCTATCTAATGCTGGTGCTCTTTCTATTCCATCCATTATTGGATGATCAAATGCTCTGTAAATTATTCCTTGTACAAAATATTCTTTCTTACAAGAAGGGGTTCCAAATATTATTTTATCACAAGAAACTGGAACTATGTTACCTAAGTTTGCCTGCCAACCAAGAACCGAAATATCTCCTGGTCTTTCTATTCCTGAATTTAGAACAACTATTAACTTACCACCTGAATTTACATAACTTTTAAGAGCATCTCCTACTCTTCTAGTTATGGATTTATCTGTTTGAAGAGATTGATCTAAAATAATAATATTATAGCCTTTGATTGCTTCTTTGGGATTTCTTTCAATAGACTCAATATTTACAAATCTTACTTGTTTTATTAGATCTTTATTTTCTGGGTCATATAAAACATTCTTAAACTCTACACTTGGAGAACCAATTACTAAAATATTAGAACCAGTGCCTGTGGAAGTAAATGGCAATCCTCCTGAAAATACATTTGTTTTAAATAATATTAATGCCAAAACAATAACAATAACTGCTATTGGAATAATATTTTCCCATTTTATTTTTGATCCACCAGCAGAAGCCTTAAAATCATCTCCGCTGAAATCAGATCCAAAATCGTCACCTAAATCTTTTGCCATAATTATCAATTTTCCTCTATTTTTAATTAATAGTATATATTTAACATATAAATTTATTTTTAAATGTTTCGTAAAATGTTAACTTTTTAAAATTAATAAATATCTGTTTATCTTTCTAAAAAAACCTCTTCAATCTCCAAAAGCCTATTATATTTTGCATTTCTATCACTTCTTGCAGGAGCACCAAATTTAACATAATCACTAAACACCCCAAAAGCAAAATCAGAAATAAAAGAATCTTCTGTTTCTCCTGATCTGTGAGAGACTATTACTTTCCAATCATTTGCTTTTGCAAGATTAAATGCTTTTATACTTTCTGTTATTGTTCCTATTTGGTTTGGTTTTAGTAATAAAGAGTTACAATATTTCTTTTGTATCCCTTCTTTTATTAATTTTGGGTTAGTTACTAAAAGATCGTCTCCAATAATATTTATTTTAGAAGAATACTTTTTAGTAAACTCTTTCCAAGAATTTTTATCTTCTTCATAAAATGGATCTTCTATGGATTTAAGTTGTTTGTAGTTGTTTAATAGATCTGCATAGTATTCTAACAATTGAGATGAAGAATAATATTTGGTATTTACAAAATATTTCTTACTCTTTGGATTATAAAAAGAATTTGCAGCACAATCAAGACCTAAAAATACTTCTTTAGAACAACCTGCTTTTGTTATGGCTTTTTCAATTAGATCTAAAGCTATTTTTGGATCTGTTATGTTTGGAGCAAAACCACCCTCATATCCTACATTAATTGAAGAAGCACCATATTTTTTTGAAATTATTTCCTTTAGCTGTAAATAGATCTCTGCAGAGATCATAATATTATCTGAAATCTTTTTCTTTTTTGGAAGTATTTGAAATTCTTGAAAGGCAAGGTCAGAACCTGCATGTTCTCCACCATTTATTATATTTAGTAATGGTTTTGGAAATGGGGTTTTTTTATCTGTTTTTTTATTATTTAATCTTGCAATATATTGATAAAGAGGAATTTCAATTTCTTTGCTTGCTGCCCTACACACAGCTTCACTAACAGAAAGTATAGCATTTGATCCTAGTCTGGATTTGTTATTGGTTCCATCTAACTCCATCATCAAATGATCAATTCTTGTTTGATCTAATAAAAACTCTCCTTCTAGTCTTGGACCTATAATGTTGTTTACATTTTTTATGGCTTTTGTAACATCTTTTCCAAATAAAGCTTTTGTATTATCTCTTAATTCAACAGCTTCCTTATTTCCAGCACTTGTTCCTGATGGAACAGAAGCCCCAGTTATCTGGTGATCTGTATATACAAAAGTTTTTAGTGTTGGATATCCTCTGGAATCAAACACTCTTATTGCTTTTATTTTTTTTATGTTCATGTTTATCTTTTTTTAAAATATTTCCAATATTTAGATTGCTATTAAATAATTCTTTTCCAAATATTTGGGAGTACAATTGTTTTTTAACATAATTGTTAAGAAAAAAATAGTTATAGGTTTTTTCTGAAAATAAATGTCCTTTTATTTTATCTAGGGATAAATCTAAAATATAAAGATCTTTTATTTCTGGTATTTTTTGGTGTTCATTATTTGTTAAAAGATCTTTTAATAAAACAAAGTCTACTGAAGTAAAATTACTTAGATAGTAACCATCTGTCCAAATATCATGACCTATATAAAGAATATCTGATTGATTAAATAAACATTCTTTTTGAAAGAAAAAGATTTTATAATATTCATCACAATATTTTTTTTTTAATTTTTTATATTTTTCTTCTTTTAGTTTTTTATCTAACTCTGATAAAGAGTCTAAATATTTTTTAGATATATAAAAGATATTTTCGGTTTTAAAATACTCCTTAAATTTTTCAAAATCAACATCCTTTTCATACTGGCCTAAAATTAGATAAAAATCTATGCCTTTTTTTTCTAGATTTAAAAGTTCTTTTAAAAAAACTTTGTTCTCTTTAAAATAATTAAACTCTTTTAAACCGAAAAATAGTTTTTTTTTCATACAAAACAACCTTTTTAAAATGTATTCTAAAGTATATTTAGATATATTTTAAAACAAAATAATTAAAAGGTGATTTAATGGGTCAAGGATTAACTATTGCTAGCGGTATTATTTTAGGTATTGGTATTGGAACATATATACCAGCTTTTCCATTTCCTTTAGCAGCACTAAATTCTTATGTTGGGTTGATTTTAATAATTATTGGAATAATATTATTAATAATGTCTAAATAATTACTTATTTAAAGATTTTTCAATATCTTTAAAAATATCATTAATTTCAGATATTGAGTGTTCTTTCTTTTTTGGTGCTGGTTTTAATAAATTTTTTAAGTTTTCAAATATGCTTTCTTTATTTTTCTCTTGATCTTTATTAAAATTATCAGAATCAGAAAAATCTATCTGATTTACATAATTGGAATTATTTGCTGGTTTAGAATAAACTGTTTTTTTAAGATCTATAGATTCATTTGTTTGACCAAGTAAATCGCCTTCTTCTGTTTCTTTAGTAGGAAAAATCTTATTTACCAAATCAACAACTTTATTTGTTTTGTCTAATTTCTCAGAACCAAATTCTATACCCTGTCTTTTAAGCTTATTTACTACAAAATAAGAAATCTCTTTATTAAAACCTTCGTCTAAGATGGCTTGTTCTATCTCTTCTTCTGTGTAGTATTTTGCTTTAGGTAATAAAAGATCTGTAAGAAAATTAATTTGGTTAAGTCTTACTTGATCTTTCTTTTCTTCAAAACTTTCTTGTTTTACTTTTACTTGTGAACCTTTAAGTTGATAACTTTCTAATCTTTGTTTATATTCTGGGAATTTAGATAAAAAAACAATAATCATTTCGTACTCTTTAGCATAATTAAACTGTGCATAAGAATAGTCCGGAAAAGTTATTTTTTTTTTATTATACAACTCATCAATTTTTTCCATTTCTTCTCTAATTTCAAGATACCTTTTATAATATTTTAAAGGGTTCTTTTTCATTAAAGGGCGTATAAAAAAAGTTATTATAAAAAAAATATAAAAGAATAAGAAAATTCCAATAATATAGATATATCCACTACTAAACAGACCACTAAAAAAACTTGTTTGTGCCTTAGATGCAGCATTAATTAAGTGATCCCCATAATATAAATCTAATATTGGAAGCATGTTATCTTAATCTAAACTGTTACAAAAATTATATTGTCTCCTCTTAAAAAGACATCTACAAACTTTGTTTTTGGTTTTCCATTTTCTAGCTCTTCAGCATCTTCTAACACAATATTTAAATGAACATCAAAAGCTTTTAGTTTTCCTCTTATAGAAACATTGCCTTTTAAATAAATTAAAACTTGTTTGTTTAAAGAACTATTTAACATATCAAAAGGTCTTGTTATTTTCATTTCAGTTGTCATATTTTTCACCATTTTCTTTTATAATTTACTCCTTTTTCTTTTTTGAAAATATATTTTTTAATGCCATAGCCAATCCAGCAAAAAAAGATTTTTTATTTTTCTCATCTTCAAGTTCAATTTCTACTTCTTTACCAGAAACTTTTCTAGCAATAAATCTAAATGCATTTGCAGATGCTGAATTTGGATTATGTATTAATGTTGGTTTTATTTTTTTTAGTAAAAAAGATTCTCGGATGTCCTCAGAATATGGAACCTTACCAAAACAAGGTAATTCTAACATCTTCATTATTTCTTTTTCTGATATCTCTCCTTTAGCATTACTTACTTTATTTACAATTACACCCATCACTCTTTGATTTAATCTTTGAGCAACTATTTTTGCTTTAAAAGCATCAGCAACTGATGGTGCTGTTGGTTCAGTAATTAAAAGTATTTGAGAAGAGGCAGACATTGCTGCTAAAACATTTTTCTCTATACCGGCAGGAGAATCAATTAAAACAAAATTATACTGATTTTTAAGGTTTTTTGCAACATTAACTAACCTTTCAGAATCTACTCTAGTGTACACTGATAAAGAGAGACCTGCTGGAATTACCTTAACTCCTTTTGGACCATCATAAGTTGCATCCTCAACTGCAGAAGATCCTAACAACACATCATGTATTGTTATTGGTGGATTTTTTAGTCCCATTAGTAAACTTAAATTCGCCATGGCTAGATCTGCATCAATTAGTATTACAGAAAAACCCATTTCTGCTAACCCTATTCCTAAATTTCCAGTAAGTGTTGTTTTACCAACTCCACCTTTTCCTGAAACTATTGCTATTACTTCACCCATATTTATTCACATTTTAATTATATTTAACCCACACATTTCAGAAAATTTTCTATTTCTTCAATTATTGTGGTTACTTCTATTCTTGATAAAGAATCATTTGCTTTAATAAAATATATTTTGTTTTTATCTTTAAAGATTATTTGCCATCCATTTGATTCTATTAAGATTATTGATAATCTTTCTAGTTCTGAATTAATATAATTATACATCGCTGCACTTTTAAAACCATCTTTTAGATCTCTACTTGTGCTTGCTATTATTGTGCCATCCATTTCTGTTATTATTATATCATTTATTAAATGCTTAACTCTAAGCTTCATTAAAAAATCAGTTAAATCCACAGAATGTATAAATATTGGTTTATACTCTAAAAGAGCTGATAAACAATTTTCTGAATTATAGTCTTCTAAATTTAAAACTTTTGCTGAAATTTTTGTTGCTAATTTTGAGATTGCTGAAAACATTTTTTACACCATTTTTTATTTAAGTAATTCTTCTAGACCTCTTTCATCTAAAATTTCTTTTTTAGTTTTATCTATTTTTATTTTGTCTTTTACTAAGAGATCTATTTTGTTTTGATCATATTTTATTTTTTCAAAATAATTTCCTTTTTTGTTATTGATTGGATAATTAAATTTTATTTGATCATTAAACAATAATATTAATTTTATTTGATCATCAGTTAATTCAAATAAATCAAACAGACCTAACTTATGACCATATGAATTAATGCAATAAGTGATTGCGTCTTTTCCATAAATTTCAATTTCATAAGGCTCTATTAAAAAGATAGCCCCCGTTACTGCTCCTTTTGATAGAATGATTATTGATTCTTCAAAACCATATTTTCCATCAACTACTAAATATAAATAACCAATAAATTTTTTTTCTTGTAAATCTAAAAATAATTTTTCAGGAATTATTTGTTTTAGAAAAACATTTTTTACAATTGGATTTGTTACTGGTAAATTCATATTTAAAAAATCCTTTTTATTTAATAAAAACAACACGATCAACTGTGTTTTTTAAAGCAATTGCAGAACCTTCATCTACAAGATAAACAACTGTTTTTTTGCCTTGCTTTTTTGCTTTTAAAATTGCTGGTAAATAATCTGAGTCTCTGGTAATAAAAACAATTGTGTCTATTTCTTTATTAAATGCTGCCTCTGTTCCATCAACAGCCATAGCCACATCAACATCTCCAACAGTCACTATTGTTTCAAATCCTAAGTTTACAACTGCTTCTATTAATTTATCTGTTGCATACTGATCTAAATACACTCTTGCAACCTTTAATGAACCTTCTTTTAATAATTGTGATTTTATTTTTGAAAGATCAATATTAAATTCTTTTCTTAAAATATTTGGTCCATCAACAAAAACTGCAATATTGTTTCTTCTTGATTCTTTTGGTTGACATTCATCTTTAAAAAAAACCCTTAATGCTTTTAACATAAGTATCATTACTCCTATATTTTATATATTTTATTGGTCTTATATAACCAATTTTGTTATTTTGATCTGGTACTTCCCAAATCCCCTAGTATAATTGTTAAAATATTATATGTATTTGTTAAACAAAACATATTTAAAAACATACATTATTTATTTATTTAATATAGTTTACTATTTAATTTTAAAAACAAATATAAAACTAGCAACTACTATAAAAATGGTGAAAAGAAATGGCAAGAGATTTTGAAATAAAATTTGCACAAGTTGGTCAGCTTAAGGAAAAACAATTTATTGTTATTGATGATGTTATTTGTAGAATAGACACAATAGCAAAATCAAAACCAGGAAAACACGGAGCAGCAAAAATAAGAATGACTGCTACTGCTGTGTTTAGTGGACAAAAAATGAACTTATTGAAACCTAGTACTGAAGATGTTGAGGTTCCTATTATTGATAAAGGAAATGCACAGATTATTGCTGATTTAGGTTCTAAATTCCAAATTATGGATATTAATGATTATAAGACCTATGAAGTAGATAAAGGAGATTTTACAGATCTTGGTGCTGGGGGGGAAATTGAGTATATGAAAGCTGGGTCTTTAATAAAAATTTCTAGAAAAAGATAAAAGATCATTCTATTTTTGTGAAAATGTGATCTTTTTTTTTCACATTTTTACTTTCCATAATATTACTAAATTCTAAAAGATAATTGTTTTTGTCTTCTGGATCTAGATTCAGTTGCTCAAACATAATTTTATATTTTCTAGTCATTATTGGAGAAAGCTCTACTGCAATTATTCTTAAAGTTTCTAAAAGCACATAAATAATTTGATCAAACTTTTCTGAATCACTTTCAATTAACTCCCAAGGTTTATTTTCTTGAACATATTTATTTGCAAGAAAACAGATTTCAAATATTTCATTAATTACTTTTGAAAGATTTATTTCTTCATATGCTTTATGGATCTCAATTATTTTATCATTAACTTTTCTTGAGAGATCATCTTCAAAAAAAGAAAAAGTTTTCTCTCTTTTTTGAGCTAATGCTAAAACTCTGGAAAAAAGGTTTCCAAGTGTTGCTACTAGTTCATGATTGATTCTTTCTTTTACTGTCTTTATTGAAAAAGACCCATCTTCTCCAAAAGATACTTCTCTAAATAAATAATATCTATAAATATCCAAATTATATTTTTCTATAAACTCATCAGGATAAACAACATTACCAAAAGACTTTGACATCTTTTGTCCTTCAACAGTCCACCAACCATGAGCAAACTCTATTTTTGGCAATTCTAAATCTACTGATTTTAAAAAAATTGGCCAATAGATAGTATGAAATCTAAAAATCTCTTTGCCCATTAATTGTAGATCTGGAGGCCAATATCTAGAATATTTTTCTTTTGTGATAATATAGTCTAGTCCTGATAAATAATTAAACAAAGCATCTACCCAAACATAAACAGTATATTTATCATCAAAAGGTAACTTTACACCCCAAGAAACTGCTTCTCTAGAGATACAGAGGTCTTCTAAACCACTTTTAATAAAAGAAAGCATTTCATTTTTTCTTGATTGTGGTTGTAAAAATGTTGGATTTTCTTCTATGTATTGTAATAACCATTCTTCATACTTGCTTAATCTAAAAAAATAAGCCTTCTCTTTTTCTTTAAAAACTTCATGACCTATTGGGCATTTACCATTCTCTATTTCTTTTTCTGTAAAATAACTTTCACAGCCTTTACAATACCACCCTTCATATTCTCCAAGGTAGATGTCTCCCTTATCAAACATTTTTTGAACAATTTCTTGTATTAGTTGTTCGTGTTTTTTATCTGTGGTTCTTATAAAAGCATCATAAGAAATATCTAACAACTTCCAAAGCGCTTTTGTATCTTTTGCTAAATCATCAACCAATTGCTTAGGAGTAATTCCTTTAGTTTCTGCTGCTTGTTGAATCTTCAATCCATGTTCATCGGTTCCAGTAAGATAAAAAACATCAGACCCTATCATTCTATAATATCTTGCAAAAATATCTGCTGCTATGGTCGTGTATGAATGACCCAAATGCATCTTATCACTAATATAGTATATTGGTGTAGTTATATAGAATTTTTTTGGTGCAAGTATTAATTTTGATAACATTTGTTTTACTCTCTTTTTATTTTCTAAAATAGAATATTTATTTCAAAGCCAACTACTGGAACAAAATACTGGTTTTTTACTAAAACTTCTGGATTTATTTCTCCAACATGCCCAATAGCCTTTCCATCTAAAAAGATCTCTGCTGATCTGTTTTTTAAATAAAAAGCATAATCTTTTTTTACAAGCTCTAGTTTTTTTCCAAAAGTATTTGAAAAAGTTAATAGATCTGAGGCCGACTCTGTAAATGAAACTTTAGAAGAAGCTATCATTGTCGATAGTTTTAGTTTGTTTATGGATCTGTTTTCTTTATTAGAATCTTTTAACACCACATAATCACAACAAAATATTTTCTGAGGATAACTTCTATGTTGATTGTTTGTTAGTATTTTTAGTAGTTTTGGATATAACCAGGTTACTAGTGAATCCATATTTCTTTCTTTAGAATAATCAATATCTAAAACAGAATCCTTTTCTGATAATAAAAAGACCTCAAACTGCTCTTTTTTAGAGCATATGGAATATGGGCTTACTTGTGTATAGCCTAAGCTAGTCATAATTGAAATAATATCATCCTGTGTTTTGGTTTCTTTTGTTAATTCCCCTATTGTGGATATATTTGGTTGCTTAAATACAATATTATTAAACCCATAACTTCTTGCAAGATCATCAGCAACATCAACAACATGCATAACATCTATTCTAAATGGGGGAATTGCTACTTCAATTTTTTCCTTAGTTATTTTTTTTACTTGATATTGCATTTTTTTTAAATGTGTTTCTATCTCATCTACTGTTAAAGTTGTGGAGAGAATTGAGTTTAGATCCTCAATATTTATAAGCATTTTTTTAAATTCTAAAGAAGGGGTTATTATTTTTTTTTCTAAGTAATCTGAATCTAAGTTAATATTCATCTGATATATTTCTCCACCAAGATCTGCAAACATACAAGTGATTATATTTAATATTTGATTTAGTCTTGCTAGATTAAATCCAGAACATTCAATAAAAACTTCTTTTGTCTCAACTGTTATTTTACCAACATCTTCTGAGTTTATTATTGGTGGCATAGATAAGATCTTATTACTAGAATCTTCAAAAATTGGATAATTCTCTTGGTTTTCTAAAAGATGTGCATAGGTCATACCAGTTTCATTTTTTTCCAAAATGTCTAAACCATTAAATTCTTCTAATTCACCTAATGGAACAAAGGAAATCTCTTTTGGTTTTTTTGAAAGAAAATTTATTGGAAAATTTATTTTATCTAGTGGGTATATTCCAATAGCAGCAACAGACCTTTTTCTACCAATGGTTTGATGTAATTTTTCTTGAGCCCAAATTATTTGTTTTAACTTTTCTTCATCAAGATTCAAATTTTTAACAACTGCACAAACACTATAAGGTCTTACTTTTTTTGCTGAGTTTTTTATATTTAAAACATACTCAGAAGGTTTTGCTTTATAATTTTTTACAGGTTCTATTTCTAAAAAAGTTTTTAGAGCTCTTAAAAAACCAACTTCTGACAAAAGATCTGATCTTTCGGCAGTAACATCTATTTTTAGTTCATCACTCTCAGAATTATAGGCTTCTATTTCTAAACCGAAATCAAATAAGATCTGCTCTAATGAATTAATATCTAATTCTTTATTTATGTTTTTATTTATCTTTTGTAAAGAGGTATCTAATATTGCCATAATTAATCAAAATTTTAATAACTATAAATGTCTTTTTGGTAAAATATATGTTCTCAACCAATCCAAATTAGGTTCATCACCATGTATTTCTTTTAAAGAATTGCATTTGTAGAGTAACATTGCTAATCTTTCAACACCAAGGCCCCAAGCAATAACATTGTTACTTATTCCAAAAGGTGTTGTTGCTTCTGGTCTAAATATTCCTGCATTAATTATTTCTACCCATCTGTTTTCTTTTTCCAGATAACAATAGGCTTCAACACTTGGTTCTGTGTAAGGGTTATAAGTTGGTTTAAATCTTATTTCATTAATTCCAAGTTTACTAAAAAACTCTTTAATAAAACCTAATAGATCAGCAAGACCTAGATTGGGACCAATTACAAAACCTTCTGCTTGATGGAATTCTGGTAAATGTGTGGAATCTATTGTTTCGTTTCTAAAAACTTTTCCTATAGAAAAATATTTTGAGAATTGTTTTTCTTCAGTGGATAGATCATATAATGTTCTAAAAGTAACAGCAGTTGTATGTGTTCTTAAAACTAAAGATCTGGCTTGTGCTTCTGACCAATCATACTGATAACCAAAAGAGCCTGTTGAGCCTCCATTTTTGTGAATGGTAGAGACATTTTCTATTAAGAGCTCATCTAATGGTAAAGAACCACTCTCTTTTAAAAAGAAAGTATCTTGTGAGTCTCTTGCAGGATGGTCCTGAGAAATAAACATAGCATCCATATTCCAAAAACTGGTTTCTACATATGGACCTTTCATTTCCTTAAATCCCATTTCTAAATATAGATCTCTTAATTGATTTATTATTATTTTTAAAGGATGTATTCTGCCAATATCTTTTGGTCTTGGCAATACACTTACATCAAATTCTTTATAATCTATTTTTTTATAATCTCCTGTTTTTAGATGTTCACTGGTTAGATATAGCTCCTTATCTGAAATTGTTTCATAGTAAACTATTTGTAACAATTTATAGGATTTATAAGAAACATCTTCTTCTTTAATAAAATCTTTTCTTTTTAGAAGAGAGTCTACCTCTTGCTTTGAAACACTTTTATTTGATTTTATGGATTCTAAGATCTGCTTCTCTTTTTCAACCTCTGCAGAGAAACCCTCACTAACAAAAATAAATCCATCAACAATAGTAACATAATTTTTTTTCTTTGCTAGACCAAATGCTAAAGAGATCTCTTCTTTTTTTAGTTTTGGTATTTCTAATGTAGAAAGATCACTTATTTTTATTTTTTTATCTTTAATATAGTTACAAAAATTTTCTTCAATAAATCCATTTTCTAGAGCAACAAGTCCATTTTTATCTAAACTATATTTTTTTGAAATTATTGTGTTTTCGTCTATTAGTCCTTCTCTTTTTAGAATTTCTAAAGATCTTCTAATAGTATCTTCATTTATCTCTTTTAAAAACAGTAATAGATCTTCAAGATTAATCTTTTTTTTTTCCTTAATTGCTTCATATACTTTTGCTTCTATTTTATTTAATTGCATATTTTTTCAAAAATTCACTCTTTTTTGTTAACTAGATCTATATCTATAACATCATTAATTTGTTTTTTTTGTTTTATTATGGAATGTTTTCTAACAAAAGATTTTATTCCCTTACTTACTTTTTTTTTAAATAATAATAAAACAAGTATTATAAAAATTATTGCTATCATGGTATAATAAAATACACCTTTAAGATAAACTTTATTAAAAAAATCAGAAACATTAAAAGTTGCTAGAGGTATTTTCTTTTCGATAGCCAAAAGTCTGATTTCATTTGTAGAAATACCAGTCCAATTTATGGAATTATTTTCTAGTGTGCCTTTTGGTAAAACATCCCCGATTATTAAAGGGTGGTTAATAAATACTTTTATTCTAGAGTTTTTTGGAATGTGATATAAACCACTTTCAACAAAATTACTTAAAAGATTTTCATTAAACTCCCAAATTATTTGATCCTCGTAATCTAGGTATTTTATTAGAATAACGTCTTCTGTTGAATACTCAAGTTTTACAACCAAATCAATTTCATCAAATTCTACTGAGAGCTTTGAAAATTTGTTGATGTATATATGTGGTTTAAGATTTTTGTTTATTGCTTCTAACTTAATTAAATCAACATTTGCTGCAAGTATGCTTTCTTTAAAAGAAATCAGATCATTTTCATTTTCTACAGATACTTTCCATTTTTCAGTTATTGTTGCTGAGTTTGGAGAGCGAACATCTATAACTATATCAAAATCATTTATTTCTGTTGCAGATATTCCATTTATGAAAAATAAAACCATCAGCAATACTAGAAGAGTTTTTTGTTTATTCATTTTTTTCTTTCTTTAATGTATTTCTATATTATATTATAGTAGTAAATATTTAAAAAAACACCTAAAAAGAGAAAATAACTGTTTTATTAAAAAAGATTAACTTAAATAAGATTTCGCTCTAATATTATTATGTCTATTAAAGTAAAGTACTTGGGGCACTCTTCTTTTATAATATCTATAAACGGCAAAAACATATTAACAGATCCATATTTTAGTAACGAGAAGGTTTGTAATTACAAGAGATTAATTGGTTGTTCTGAGAAAATAACTAAAATACCAAAAATAGATGTTGTATTAATTAGTCATGAACACTATGATAGTTGTGATATTGATGCTGCTAATTATTTAGTAAAAAAATACGATTCTAAAATTATTGCTCATCAAAGTATTCTTAACAAATTAGAAAAGAATCAAAGAAATAATCTTATCTCAATTGATGAATACCAAACAAGATTACTACAAGATATAAAATACACAGCTCATCCTGCACATCATCCAACATCTTTTTATCCATTAAGTTATCTTTTAAATTATAAAGAGCAAAATATTTATTTTGCAGGAGATACTAATCTTACAAACGAACATGATAATATAAAGGCAGATATTGCATTCTTACCAATTGGTGGTAGGTATACAATGGATATTGGGTCAGCAGTCCAAGCTGTTAAAAAAATGAAACCAAAAGTAGTTATTCCTATGCAGTATAATACCTTTGAAGATATTAAGGTTAACATTAATCAATTTACAGAAAAATTAAGTAATCTAAGATTTCCAATAAATCCTGTAATTTTAGATCCAGGAAAATGTTTTTCTTTTAAATAAATTAATAATCATCAATTTCAAAAGAATCAAGATCTTTTGGAATTATTGTGTTTTTAAAAAATTTTTTTGCTTCTTTTAATATTTGATCTGTTTCTTGATATCTACTTGATATATGAACTAAATATAAATATTTTGCATTTATTTTTTTTGCAAAATCAGCAACACCAACAGAGGTAGAATGTTTTACAAGATTTGCTTTTTTTTCTTCATCTTTTCCAAAAGTACACTCATGTATTAAAATATCTGAATTTTCTAAGATCTTTTTAGGCTTTATTATTTTGGTGTCTGTTAAATAAAGTATTTTTTTACCCGTTTTTCTTTTACTTTCATCAAGAACCATCTCAGGAGTAATGATTTTTCCATTTAGTTTTATAGATTTGCCTTCAGACAATTTTGAAAACAATGGACCTTCTGGGATCTTTAATTTTAATGCCTTTTCTCTATTAAATTTTCCCAAAGTATCTTTTATTTTAAAGGAAAAACCATATGTTGGTATTGTGTGATCTAACTTAACAGAAGTTATTGTTAAGTTTTTATTTTTAAGAATTGTTTGTTCTTTTTTAATACCAACAAGATTAATCTTAAAATTACTAACTATTTTTGCAGAAGAGAGTAGATCTAAAAAAGATTTTTTATTTTTCTCTGGAAGATAAATAGTTAAGTCCTCTTCTCTGTTATTAAGATTCATAGTAGCTAAAAGCCCTAAGATTCCAAAAAAATGATCTCCATGAAAATGGGTTATGAAAATATGTTTTATTTTCATTAAACTTTGCTTACTTTTCATAATCTGTTGCTGAACATTTTCTGGGCAATCAAAAAGATAATTGTCTCCTTGATAATTAAGCAAAACACTTGTTAAATTTTTCTTTGCTGTTGGAACACTTGCACTTGTTCCTAAAAAAGTTATTTTAATTTTGTTTGACATAAATATCTTTATAACAAATATGTTTTTAATAAAGTTGTTACATATAATATATTATAACTAATTTTTAAATAAGATAAAACATGGTAGAAAAAAAAGAAAAAGAGTTAGATTATAAAGATACAAGCCAAATAATTGTTCCAAAAATGTTAATTGATCAAGTTGTTGGTCAAGAAGATGCAATTAAGATTATTAAAAAAGCAGCAAAACAAAGAAGACACATAATGCTTATAGGTGCCCCTGGTACCGGAAAATCCATGATTGCTGCTGCTCTTGCTGAAATGCTTCCAACAAACCAGTTAACTGATATTTTAGTATATCCAAATAAAGAGGATAGCCACACACCAATAGTAAAAGAAGTAAATGCAGGAGAAGGTAAAAAAATAGTAGATGAAGCAAAATTAGAGTCTGCTAAATCCATGGGGTCTAGTAGATTAATGGGTTTAATATTACCTACAGCTTGGTTACTGTTAGCAATAATTTTTTGGAAACTTGGGTGGGTTCCTGATGTTGTGTTTGCAGCAATGTTATTATTATCTGGGTTTATAATGGTCTCTAGTGCCTTAAGTCTACAAATGATGCAGAAACAAAAAGTATTAATTCCAAAAATCTTAATAAATAATCAAAAAACAAAAACTGTTCCATTTATTGATGCTACTGGAGCCAAAGCAGGAGCATTACTTGGTGATGTTTTACATGACCCCTTACAATCAGGAGGGCTTGGAACACCACCACATTTTAGAGTTGTTCCTGGTATGATTCATAAAGCTCATGGGGGAGTATTATTTATTGATGAGATTTCTGCACTTTCTCCAAAATCTCAACAAGATCTATTAACAATATTACAAGAAAAAAAGTTTAGTATTACAGGACAATCAGAGATGTCTAGTGGGGCAATGGTAAGGACAACTCCTGCACCTTGTGATTTTATATTGGTTGCAGCAGGTAATTATAATGATTTAGATAAAGTTCACCCAGCAATTAGATCTAGAATCAGAGGTGCTGGTTATGAGTGTTATATGAATATTGATATGCCAGACACAATTACTAACAGAAATAAAATAGTGCAGTTTGTGGCTCAAGAGATCGCAAAAGACAAAAAGATTCCTGCATTTAGTAAAGATGCTGTTGATGAGATAATTTTTGAGGCTAAAAAAAGAGCAACAAGAAAACATAGTTTAACCTTAAAACTTAGAGAGCTTGGTGGATTGATAAGAACAGCAGGAGATCTTGCAATAGAGAGAGGAGAAAAAACAGTTTCTAGAAAAATTGTTTTAGATGCAAAAAACAGCGCAAAGACTTTAGAACAACAAATAGTTACTAAAATGATGGCTGTTAAAAAAGATTATGATATTATAAAAACAAAAGGGGCTGTTATTGGAAGAGTAAATGGTCTAGCAGTTATGAATGAAACAGATGCTGGTCTATTACTACCAATAGAGTGCGAAGTAGCTCCTGCTCAATCACAAACACAAGGAAAAATAATAGCTACTGGTCAGTTAGGAAATATTGCAAAAGAATCTGTAGAAAATGTTTCTGCAATTATTAAAAAGATAACTGGAAAAGATATTTCTAACTACGATATACATGTTCAGTTTTTACAAACTTATAATGTTGAAGGAGACTCAGCATCAATATCTATAGCAACAGCAATAATTTCTGTATTAGAAAACATAGCAATAAAACAAAGTGTTGCAATGACAGGATCTTTATCAATTAGAGGAGAGGTACTACCTATCGGTGGAGTTACAGCTAAAGTTGGTGCGGCAAACACAGCTAAGATAAAAACAGTTATTATTCCTGAGTCTAATAAAGAAGATCTTGTACTCTCTAAAGAAATATCTAAGGATATAGAGATAATTCCTGTAAAGACCATTTGGGAAGTTATAGAACACGCTTTTAAAGATTCTAAGAAAAAGGAAGATCTTTTAATAAAAATTAAAAAGATCTATTCTTTAAAATAGTTTTTTATAAATCTTTTTTTTATTAGATCATAAAAGCATAGAACTTAAATAAAACTTAATATTACATTCTTTACTTAGAGCATATTCAATATATATAGGAATGTCTTCAGCAAGCTTGATTAATAATGTTGAATCATTATCCATAGATTTTGTTATGTTTTTTAGAAAAGATAAAGAAAACTTAACAGAAATATTTTTTTTAGATTTTGGTTTAATCTCTGGAATAGTTGTTTTTATTTGACCTTTTTCTCCAATAGATTCTATTATGAACTTATTTCCTTGAATTTTAAAGAGTATAGTAGATCCAATTAAGCTAACATCTTTTATTATTTCCTTTAATAAACCGGCATTCATATTTATGGTTACATCATAATTAAGATTAGGTAAATTAACATCAGATTCAGAGAGATCTAAAAAAGGCAATTGAAATTTTCTTTCTATTTTTCCATTTAAAAAAACTTCTAGATTTTGTTCTTTTAAATTAAGCTCTAACTTATCTTGTTCAAAGGATCTAGAAACCATGTTTTGAAGTTCTAAAATATTTAGACCAACTAATGTTGGTTCAATTGAATAACTATCAAAAGCCTTTTTGGACATAAAAAAATCTACTAACAATATCTGTGTTTTATCTATTGCTTTTATATATATTCCATCATCCTTAAATCTAACATTAGTTTCTTGAATTAAGGGGGTTATATTTTCTAAGCCTTTTTTAAAAAGAGTAATATTTTTTGTAGATATCATTTTTATTTTTCACCAAAAAAACTTTTTTGCTAAAATAAATAATAAACAAATACTTTAAAAAACCCTTCTAAACGCAAGAGATGGGATTTGAACCCATGAGTGGTATTACCCACTACTCGGTCTCGAGCCGAGCACCTTCGACCAGACTCAGTCACTCTTGCATAATTTGTTCATTAATGGTTTTTAGTAATTCTGTTAGAATCTTTTTTGCTTCTTTTTGATCTTTTACTTCTCTGACAATTATTTTTAAGGAACTAAATATGGTTGTTTCTCCTTTCTTTGTTTTAATTACAACTAAAAAGGGAGAACTATCTTTTTCTATAAAATAATTTTTGCCTCTTAACTTCATTACTAGTTTTTCCAAATCCACTTTTATATTCAGTTTTGGAAAGAATTCAAAACCTGGAGTTGCTTTACAAGAGTCTAATAAAAAACTGTTTATTGTTAATTCTTCTTTAGGTTCTGTACTCATAAGATTATCACTTTTATATTTTTTGACCTAACACAGCATCTATTTTTAGAGCAGGAAAAGAATCTTTTTGAGTATTTTCAAAAACAATATTCCAGATTGGCCAAAAGATATTAGATACTTCTGTAATCTCAATTGTTTTCCAAAGCTTTAAAAATATTGTTTCAAAGTCTTCTTTAGTATAGTTTTCTGATTCAATTGCCTCTTCTAATATGTTTTCTTCAGACTTTAATGGAAGTTCAGAGAGGCTAGATATTATTTTTAATAATGGATCATAAGGGACATCTATTTTTTTTGTAATTATTAAAAAATATTCTTCTTGATTGATTACCTTAACATCACATATTCCACTATCAACTAAAGAAATTAAATCTTTTTTTAACAGATCTTGAGGAGCTTCTAACTCTTTTGCTATTTCTTGTAATGTTTTTGGTTCGTTTAGGGTTTGTAAAATTAAAAGTTCATTCTCTCCTAGATCTTTTACTAATGGCAAACCAGTAGAATGTTTAAAATAACAATTTTTATCAAAATGTAAAAACTCTCCTGTAACAGAATCCAAGTAAGCAACTAATTCTGCAAAATGTTTATTTTCATCAAAATAGTTAAAATTTATTTTGTAGATCTTTCTATATTCTAAAAAAGAACTTTTTATTTTTTTCTTATTTAAAAATTTTAAAATACCTCTTTGAGATTTGTTTTCTGCTATTTCTTTTGGAATTCTTACTGGTAAGGTTTTTATTTTATCTAATAAAATAGTAGATTCTTTTTTTTCAACATCATCTAAAGAACTTTCATTTGATTCATATTCATTTAACACATCTGTTATAGCATCTTGTTCTTCTTTAGGGATCTCTGCTTTTTGTTTAGTTACTTTTTCTGTTTTAAAAAACAAATAATCTTCTCTCTCTATTATGTTTTTTTCTAATAATGGAATTCTTAGTTGTTTATAATTTACATTTGATTTATATTTTATATTTATAATGTCTAAAATATCCTTAGCATCAGAAACCTTTAGTTGTTTTACTTTTAATAACTTTTTTTCAATAAGATCTACAACCATAGAAAGAACTTCATCAAAATCTTTTTTTATAACTTCTCTTATGGTCTCAGCATCTCTGCCTTCATGTTGACTTAATCTAGGTTTTATTTTAATTATAAAAGCTCTAGAAGTCTCTTCTCCTCTATCACCAATTAGAGCAACACCAACAGGAAGAGTTTTTATGAAATTTGGGTTTTTGTATTCCCCTGGAATAATTGCTGGCATTCTTTTTTGTACTGCAGAGATATCATCATTAAAGACTAGTTTATGACTAATAAAAATATCCACCTGTGATAAAACTTTACTGTTAATTGCTGACGGTTGTTGTGTGGCAAAAACCATTGAACAACCGGGCCTTCTCCCCTGCTTTACATATTCGATGATTGCATTTGTTGCTGGTGTTATGGTGTTTCCTGATGGTATTAGTGTGTGTGCTTCATCTATATACAACCAAGTAGGGGGTATTTCCAGTTCTAGTAATTCATCCGGGTTTTCTGTGTTATCATCAAATTTTTTAATAGCATCTTGTCTTGTTACTAATTTTCTTGCAGAAAGTATTCTTCTTGAAAGTATACCTATTACTAAAGCACTTATGTTATCATCTAAAAAACTGGTATCTAGAATAGTTAATTGATTTTCTCTAGATAACTTAGATAAGGGGGTTCCATGGTCACTAAATATCCCCCATGACTTTGCTGCATCAAATCTTGAAACTAGGGCTCTTATTGAGTCTGGTTTATATCCTGTGCTACTGGATTTAAATTCTTTACAGTATTGCAAACAATAAATAATATCATCTAAAGTAAATTGATTACCCTTTGGACGAATTTTATCCTCTTTATCTTCTTCTAGTTTTGCAACAAACCCGTGCTTTACATGTGAAAGGGTTTTTTCTAACAATAAACCTGTTGGATTAAATCTATCTATACCAAAGGTCAAACACCAATCGTCAGTAGATAACAAAGATGGATACATAGAGAAGGTTTCATCATAGGTCTCTTTAGAGATCTTATTTGCCATGCCCTCAGGCACAAAAACTTTTATGTTGTTTAAGCCTTCTGGAGAGAGCCCCCATTTTTCTAACTGCTCTAGTTCTTTTCTTTCCTGATTTGGAAATCTCATAGACCAAAAAACACCAACAGGATCTATAACTATTTGACCTATATAAGGATTTTTCTTTGCAAGCTCTTCAGCTATTACTCCAAGACCATAGCTTTTTCCAGAACCTCTAGAACCATCAATAAAAACCACGTGTGGATTTAGCCCATCTAGATGAACTTTAGCACCATTACAATCCTCTTCATTAACCATTCCTAAAAAAGCAGAAGAGGTATTTCCATATTGTTTAAGCACAGATTTTTTTCTACCAATATAGACTACTTTAGAGTCATCAAGATCTGTTAAAAAAGAAAGAGCTGGTTTGATTTTTGGGGTTTTTGGTTTGTTTGGGAATTCTTTTTGATTACTCTTATAGATACTATCATCTATGCCTTGTTCTAATTTATCAAATGGATCTGATCCATCGCCTTTTAATTTTTCTACAGCCATAATTATCATTAAATAAAGTAATATTAACAAATATAAAGATATTAGGGTTTTTAAAGATTATGAAAAAGTAAAAAAAGGTATTTTTTTTAAGAAAGAAAAAAGATCTAAAATTTATTTTATTCTTTGTGCTCTAAACATTTTAGCAATTCTTTCTTGAACAAAAGTTATCTTGCTTTCTTCTGCCATTAATTTATCATATATTTCTTTTGGCACATTATGATATTGATATAAAAAACCATGAACATATTCTATTTCTAATATTTTTTTTTCTTCATCATAACCTATAGAAATCATATTTCCAATTAGGTACTTATTATCATCTAGTTTTTCTCGTTCCATAATATTTCTCCAAAAATAAAGCTAATATATATTGAATATAGGTTGCGATAAATATATAAATATAAAATATTACTTGAAAAACCACTTTCTTGAAAAAACAACAGAAAAATCAATTTTTTGTTTTTGGTTTGTATTTACAAAAAAAAATAATTAATAAAATAAAAAAAAACATAGTTAATATATAATAAATAAAATTCTCTTGTGGGCTAGGGAAAACAAATAAGATCACTAATCCCATAATAATAGTAAATATTATTAAATAGTTTTTTTTAATCATTTAGAGATCACATTTAGTATTAAAAACAATAGTTTTTATAAAGAAAGTAGATTCTATCAAAAAAAGAAGGTGTGAATCTATGGTGCATAATCTATAAGTATTTTAAAAAATAGTTTTAATTAAATATTTAGTTAAAAAGGATTAAAAAAACGCAGAGGACGAGATTCGAACTCGCGTAGTCGTTCGACTCTAGCTTTCCAGGCTAGTGCGTTTGACCACTCCGCCACCTCTGCAGAAAAAAAAAGGTATATATTTTATGAGCACAAAATAATATAAAACAATATTAATGAACTCCCGCACCATTATTTACTTTTTCGGTTGGAGTTAATAAAGCTTCAACATCATCATCCCCAATAGCAAGAATCATTCCTTGACTTTCTAAACCTAATAATTTCCTTGGAGCTAAGTTTACTATGATTGGTAATTGTTTATTAAGTAGATCTTCGGGGGTATATTTTGTTGAAATTCCTGCAATTATTTGTCTTTTAAATTCTCCAAAATCTACTATTAATTTTAATAATTTTTCACTTTTCTCTACTTTTTCACATTCAATAACAGTACCTATTCTAATATTTAATTTATCAAAATCATCATATATTATTGTGGACTTTTCTTCTGACATAGTTATTCACATTAAAAATTATCTTACAAAAACAAATTTTTAAGATATTTAAAAGTAAACCTTTTAAAAAAAGTTTACTACACACAAATTATTGGGTGCTAGCTTACTAAAACCATTGCGCGTTAACCAAGCAAAACCGGTTACGCAGAGGACGAGATTCGAACTCGCGTAGTCGCAAGACTCCAGGTCTCAAGCCTGGTGCGTTTGACCACTCCGCCACCTCTGCAATATATATAATATATAATTAAAAATATATATAAAGTAAATAGATAAAAGAAAAAATTAAAGACCCTTAAAAAAATCATCAATAATTATTTTTGCCTCATCAATGGTTTGATACTCTTTTACAAGAAACTTTTCATTTCCACTAATCATGGCAAACAACCTTTTCCCTTCTTTTGGTCTATATAAACAAATTATTCTTTTATCTAGTGATTCAGATAATCCAAGTTCATAACCAACACCTAAAGAAACCTGAGTAACTTCTGCTAAAATAACATCAGCTTCTTTAATCCAATTAACATCTCTATCAAAGATCTCTTTAGCAGATAATTTGCCAATTTCTCCAGTATCTTTTAATTGTGGATCTGCAATATGTTCTGTTAAAACTTTTCCTTTGTTTTTTAAATAATTGATCAATTCCACATAAAGTTCTTGATCATTTCTACCACCAGTAATAGATCCTGCAAAATATATCTTAATCATAAATATCTTATAAATAGTAAAATATAAAAAAAGAAAAAAAAATTATTTTAATTACATGGCGTTAAACTTCTAAATAATGTTCCGTCTGCAGTTAAACAAGCATATGCTGTTTCTAGTCCATTGTAATCCAAATAATGCCCACTAGATAAGTTTTGAAGTTGTATATCTCCAGAAGGATTTATACTAATTGCTGTGGATTGATTATTACCTATCCCAATATGATTTCCAGTTAAATTTAACCAATGAGATCCTAAACTCATAATTGGTCCATTTATAGAATCATACATATTTATTATGGAACCAGCAGTATTCAATTGTATTTTTTCGTCTCCAGAAATATCTACTTGTGGTGCATCTAAAACTAATTCTGTATTTGAAACAATTTCTGATGCAATTAATAGATTATCATTTCCTGATAATTCTATATTCTTAGTAAAAACAACTGGTGCAGATACACCTATCTTTGGTTGTGAATCTTCTTCAGCAATCCAAACTGTTGGTTGTGTTGTATCTGTAAAATTTGGTCTAAATATTTTTAATTCATTTGAAATTAGATTGATTTCATTACTTTTCATGTCAATATTAGAGCCGTCTGTTGGATTTTGTCTATTATAGATTGTATTTACTTTTAAGGAATTTAATACTAAATCTCTTCCCGCTTCTTCAAAATCAATTTTATTATTTTCAGGATCTAGTCCTAAAGCAGATTTTGCTTGTCCCATTGTTGTTAAATTTGGGATTAATAATCCTATTATAATACCAATCACTAAAGCAACTGATGCCCAGATAATTAGCTTATTTTTATTTTCTTTTGCCATTTTGTTTGCCCCCATTTTTAAAAATTAAGTGTAAATTAATAAAAATAATTAGTCACAAGCTCTATATAAAACTATGTTTTTTCTTAAAATAGAGAAAAAATTATTTTTCGTACCCAAAATAAAGATAACACATACCAATGATTAGTGGGAAAAATAAAAGAGAGACAAATGGTTGTTTAGTTACAAATGAGACCACCATATAAACAGATATTGGAATAACAATCAAAAACCCACCAACCTTTTCCCATTTTAAACCAACTATTTGACCTATAAACATAATTGGTGCCCCAATTATCCAAAAAACAGCAAATAAAAGCATGTCTTTAGGAATATCTTTAAAACTAAAAATAAATGGATTATCAAAAAAAAAGTAAAAAAACAAACTAAGTAATAATACAAAAATACTAAAAAGTTTAACAACCCATTTAAAAACACACATTTGCTTTTTTGAAATATCCATAAACATCACCTCATATAAAAAAAGAAAGGAAAAAATTATTTTTTCCTTAATTTTTTTGAATCTTTTTTAAAGATCTTATTAATTGCATAGAAAAAACCAACAATTATTGCCCAAGGTAAGATCAAAACAACTAATTTTATTAATGAATTAAGACTATTTATAAAAGATCTTACAAGATCAGATAACTTAACAAAAGCTATTCCTAGATAATCTGATTTCTCATTAACTGTTAAATTA
Source organism: uncultured archaeon (assembly GCA_964586355.1). Lineage (GTDB taxonomy): Archaea > Iainarchaeota > Iainarchaeia > Iainarchaeales > CSSED10-239 > JAKQTP01. The sequence continues at coordinate 57,161 of CAZPGO010000011.1, read as the reverse complement.
ATGGTAGAATAATCCACTCTTTGATCAATATTTCTTATTGAATCTTCAAGATATTTAATGGTCCTTTCTTGATTAAATATTCTATCATTTAATTCAATTTTATCGTTTATCATTTCAGCTTCAGCATACATTTCTTGATATCTTAAAAGCCTTTCTTTTTCTACTTCTAACTCTATATTTACATTTGTGTACTGACCAGTCACATCATCAGCACCTTCTCTAAAAAGAGTTACTTTTCCTAAGTCTTTTAACTGATTTATAACACTATCAAGTTTATCTGTATCTACTTTTATAGCATAATTTCCTGAAAATACATCCCTAGAATTAACCTTGTTAGAATAAATGTTTTCATTTAATATAAAAGAATCAGAGGAAGTTACAACCTCTCTTATTTTAGAATCCACTTCATAAAATTTACCAACCTTTGTTTCTAGACTAAGATTAGAAGTTTTAACTATTTTTCTATTTTCAACTTCTGGTGCAAAATTCTGTGAATAGTTTTTATAACTGTCATAAGATCCACCATATGCTAAAGAGGATTCAGAAGCATAATCCATAGCTACTCTGTTTTGTGAAGTAAAGTTTACTGGTCCAGAACTTGGTAAGTAAATCATTACTCCAAAAATAAAAACAATAGCCAAGATCAATAACTAATTCTCTTTTATTTTTTCAAATTGTTTTTTTAAACTCATGTTTTTCTCCTTTTAAATTTTTTTAGTAATTTCATAAAAATCATTTATTAATTAAGATATTTTTTAATATTTAAAAATAATATTTAATTGTTTTCTTTTTAATCAATGTTTTTCTTATTCAAAAGAAAAAAATGGATATGCAACTACCGGGATTCGAACCCGAGTCTCAAGCTTGGGAAGCTTACATCCTAACCACTAGACTATAGTTGCAAACTTAAAATTCAATCACCTGTCCAAGATTTAGTGTAATTTGCCTGGTTTTTAAATCCTCTTTATTTATTAACCTCTCTAGATCTTCTGGTTTTCCAGTTAAGTTCTCAAAGGTGCTGTAATGCATAGGAATAACTATTTTTGGTTCTAATAATTTTAAAGCATAAATTGCTTGAATTGGATCCATTGTATAAACACCACCAATTGGTAAAATGACAATCTCTGGATGATATAGCTCTCTTATTATTTTCATATCTAAAAAAACACCAGTATCTCCTGCAAAATAAATTATTTTTTCATTAATATTAATTATAAAACCAACAGCAACACCTAAGTTACAAGAATGATCTGCTTTTACAAAAGTTATTTTAACTCCAGGATATTCAACAGTTCCACCAATATTTCCAGAGATTACAGAAATTTTATATTTAGAAATTTCTAAAGCAAGTTCAGCAATTGCAACAACTTTTGAACCATTTGTTTTTGCAATATCTATACTCTCTCCAATATGGTCTTGATGATCATGACTTACTAAAATAAGATCTGGTACAACATCTATAGGACAAACCATTTTTTGAGATTCTGGAATAAAAGGATCTATTAAGATTTTTACACCATCTTCTATATAAAAACAGGAATGACCAAAATATTTTATTTTCATAATAATTCTCTTTTTGTTATACTAATATTTTCTGTTTTATTTAAACTTGGAAATGCTTCTCTAATTTGGTTTATGATTTCATAAGGTGCTGTATAATATAATTTTCCTAACTTTAAATAAATTATTGCTTCTTTTATATAAATCTTAAATCTTGTTTGCATAATAGATTCTAAATTAGTTAATACTAGTTTTTTTAAAGCATTTAGATCTTCTGATTTAAGAATAAAAACATTATCTGGCTTTCTTATAAATTCATAATGATTTTCAAATAGTAGTCCTGAATTGATATCATCTTTATCACAATCAATTATTATTTCAGTAACAGAATACAGATTAATTAATTTTGCAATTATTTCAAAGGCTGCACTATCTAAATTAGAAATAACCATGTCCTCAAAATTAAGTTCTTTTAAAAATAAGATCTGTTTATCAAGTGCTTGTCCTAATCTATTAAGATTAGATATTCTTTTTTCAATACTTTCTTTTAGTTCAGCAAGATCTGAAATATAAAAAGTCGCACTACTTTTACCAGCCATTAGTAAGGTAGGATCTTCTTTTGATCTTTCTAAAAAAATTTGTATATTTTTTATAATATCGTCTAAATGTACTAGATTTGTGGTTGCTTTGGATTTCTTTAAAAGATCATTAATTATTATTAACATTTTATTTTTTAGTTTAGATTCTACTATTTTTTTCCCTTTATCAGTAATTTCATAAAAATCTTCTTTTTTTATAATGTTTTCAAAAGCCACTAAATTTTTAATTGCTCTAGAAAGTGCTGCTCTTGCTGATGCTGTGCTTGAATAATTAGGCATAATTCTTGTTAGAAGATCATTAAAGGATGTTCTCTTTTGACTTATTTGTAATAATATACTATCAGCTAAGGTCATATTTCTTCACTCTATATAAATATATATATGTAACTATTAAAAACATAACCAACGATTAGGTTTTTATATATTAACAACTAATAATACATAAATAAAAGAATAAAAATAACTTCTTTTTATAAATGGAGGGAAAAATATGGCAGATTTACCAATCGCAGCAATAGACAGACTTATAAGAAAAGCAGGAGCAGAAAGAGTTTCAGAAGATGCAGCAGAAGAACTTGGAAAAATTTTATCAGAAGTTGCAATGGATATATCTAAACAAGCAATTGAGCTTGCACAACATGCAAAAAGAAAAACAGTTACTAGTGAAGATATAAAATTAGCTACAAAAACTATGCAATGATTTATTATGACAAAATACTGTGATCTTCACACACATACTTATTACTCAGATGGAGCTCATTCTCCTGAGTATTTAATAAAGGAATGTGCTAAACAAAATATTAGTTATTTATCTATTACAGATCATGATTGTGTTAGTGCATATTCTGAAAAAGAGATCTACAAGATTGCTCAAAAAAACAAGGTTACACTAATACCTGGTGTGGAAATTAATTGTATAGGTTCTGAAATTCTGGGTTATTTTATTGATCTAAAATATGAGCCTTTAAAAAAAATCATTGAAGAAAATAGTGCTGGGTCTAATGATATAAATATTCAAAAAGTATATTGGTTAATGGATAATGGGTACAATATAACTTTAGAAGAGGTCTATAAACACACCGGTCCAGATAAAAAAATAATGGGTTTACATATAGCACGTGAACTAGTAAGAAAAGGATACTGTTTCTCTTTACAAGATGCTTTTGTAAATATTATTAAAAAAATAAAAGTAAAATATCATCCAAAAAGATTAAAAACAAAAAAAGCAATATCTGAAATAATTAATTCTGATGGTGTTGCTGTTTTACCACACCCTTGGCATTTACCCACAAATATCAAAGAAGATATTGAGCCTTATTTTTATAAATTAAAAAAACAAGGGCTATCTGGGTTTGAAAGTACTGGGCCATTCTTAGATTCTGAAATAAAATTTGTTAATGAGATAAAAGAAATAGGAAAAAAATTAAATCTTATTGAAACAGGGGGTTCTGATTTTCATGGGCTCTCTCTTTTTCCTGAAAATAGAATTGGGGATTTTAAAATAGATTATAAGGTTTTAAAAAAAATAGAATTTAGAAAAAATTAGTTTTTCTTTTTTATAAAATTTAAAACAGCATTTTCTACTTCTGGAATTGATAAGTTATTTGTATCTAAAACAAGATCAAATTTATTTAAATCTTTTCCTAAGGTAAAACCATATAGCTCTTTAAAATGTTTTTTTGAAAAATCGTCTTTTTTTTTTGTTAATCTTACAGATTCATTATATGAAAAATCTCCTCTTAAAGCAGCCCTTTTTGCTCTCTCTGCAAGATCTGCATCTAACCAGATCTTAATACCTTTTTTAGAAAGATATGGCAAGGTCCAAGAATCTAAAACCAAATTGTCTTTATTATCAATAAGCTTCAAAAGATATTGATCTAATTTTTTATCTATAGAAGTATTTTTCTTTCTTTTTAGATCTACTTCTGATTTTTCATACCATCCTGTGTTCATTTGAGTATGGCTTATATCTACTACTTTATTTTCTAAAATTTGTCTTAACACATCAGAGGTATGAATCATTTTATAATTTAGTTTTTTTGCTACAAATCTAGAAGCATAACTTTTTCCTGAGGCAGTAAATCCACAAATTAATATTATCATTTTAATCAACCAAATAAATATATAGGTAATTAGTATAAAAAAGATTTGTTTTTAAAGGGTTTTTTTCTAAATATATAAAAGACGATTTTTATGAATATTATATATGGAATTTGCTCAGATGGATTAGGTCATACCACAAGAGCTATGCCTATAATTGACCATTTACAAAAGAAGGGACACAATGTTTATATTGTCACAGGAAAAGAGACCAAGGCTTTTTTAAATAAAAAATATAAAAACATTAGTGTTATTAATTCTTTATCAATAGCATATGGAGCAAATGAAGTTAAACAATTAAAAACAGTTATTGATTTTTTAGCATCTTTTAAAAAAAAACCAAAAAACCATAAGATTATTAAAGATCTTATTAAAAAAATAAAACCTGACCTTATTATTTCTGATTTTGAAACCACAAGTATAACTCTTGCAAAAATATATGAGATTCCTTGTATTGCTATTGATAATCATGCTGCTATTTTTAGAACTGATGTAGAATTTAAACTAAAAGATTTAACAAATCTTTTTATTGCAAAAATGGTTGGTAAGCTTAGATGCTTTAGAGCTGATTGGTATCTTGCATTATGTTTTTATAAACCAAAAATAAGAAAAGCAAGAACTGAAATATTTGATCCTTTTTTTAGAGAAGAGTTTTATAAAATAAAACCAACAGATAAAAATTATTTTTTAGTATATAATAGATTTCAAGATAAAAATAACAAAATAATAAATGAATTAAAAAAAATAAAGAAGGAAACTTTTCATGTGTATGGTCTAAATCAAGAGAAAAAAGAAGGAAACATTATATTTAAAAAAACAGGAAATAACATAAAAGAATTAGCAAACTGTAAAGCAGTTATTAGTAATGGGGGGCACTCATTATTATCTGAAGCTATTTTTTTTAAAAAACCAATTTATTCTCTACCAGTAAAAAATCAATTCGAACAACATACAAATGCCTATTATCTTCAAAAAATGGGTTTTGGTGAAAATCACAAAAAAATAACTTGTACAGAAATTAATAAATTTATTAAAAATATAAAAACGTATAAAAAAAACTTAGAAAAACATAATTTTAAGGATAAAAAAATCTTTTTTAATAGACTAGACAAATTAATTATAGATCTGAAAAAAAGAAAAGAAAAAAAAAGAATTCTTAAAAAATAAATGTTTATAAAGAGTTTTTACTTTAATTTTATAAAAAAACAAATTGAGATTTAATGATTGAAGCATTTATAGAACTTGGAATTATTGTTTTTCTAGCAGTAATTATTACTGCAATTATGAGAGCATTAAAGCAACCATTGTTGATTGGATATATATTAACCGGAATACTTGTTAGTCCCTATTTTTTAAATCTTGCAAAAGGAGATTTTATAGCAATATTTGCACAAATTGGTGTTGCCTTATTGTTGTTTTTAGTGGGGCTTAATTTAGATCCACAGGTTCTAAAAGAGGTAGGAAAAATTTCTTTATTTACTGGTATTGGACAAATAGTATTTACTACAGGTATTGGATTTTTATTTTGTTTATTACTGGGGTTTTCTTTAATTGTTTCTTTATATGTCTCTATTGCAATCGCATTTAGTAGCACAATCATCATTATGAAACTATTATCAGATAAAAATGCACTAGAATCTCTTTATGGAAAAATTTCGGTGGGGTTTTTAGTTGTTCAAGATATTGTTGCTATATTTATTCTTATTGTAATATCTTCATTAAAAGATGGTTTTAGTTTAAATGTGCTAGGAAATATAGGAATAGGTATTTTCTTAATTATATTTTTATCACTTTTATCAATTTATGTTTTACCCAGATTTGTAAAATTTGTTGCAAAGTCTCAAGAATTTTTATTACTTTTTTCTATTAGTTGGTGTATTGCTCTAGCATCTTTATTTTATATTTTTGGTTTCTCTATAGAGATTGGGGCTTTACTTGCGGGTTTTTTCTTATCTTTTTTACCATATAGACAAGAAATTAATTTCAAACTAAGACCTTTAAGAGATTTTTTTTTAATCTCTTTTTTTGTACATTTAGGATTAAATATGACTTTTGGTAATATCTCTCAATTTATTTTTCCAATAATTATTTTATCCGTATTTATATTGATTGGAAACCCAATAATTATAATGTTGATTATGGGCAAGATGGGGTACACTAAAAAAACTGGATTTATGGCTGGACTAACTGTTGCACAAATAAGTGAATTTTCTCTTATTTTAATTGCCTTAGGTGTGAGTGTTGGACATCTTAGTTCAGAGATATTATCTTTTGTAACTATTGTTGGATTAATAACTATTATTGGTTCGTCTTATATGATTATTTATTCAGAAAAAATATTTTGTAAAATATCTAAACTATTATCTGTGTTTGAAAGAAAGGATAAAAAGATTGATGAAATCACATATAAAAATAAAGCTTATGATTATCTTATATTTGGGTATAACAGATTAGGATATAATTTAGTTAATTCTCTAAAAAAGGCTAAAAAAAATTTATTGGTTATAGATTATAATCCTGAAAAAATAAATCAATTAACTAAAAATAAAATTGATTTTGTTTATGGAGATGTAAGCAATCTAGAACTATTATGTGAATTAGATCTATCAAAAACAAAAATAATTATTTCTACAATTAGTGATTTAGATTCTGATTTGTTGCTTATTAAAAAAATAAAAGAAAAAAATCATAAAATAAAATTGATATTTGTGGCAGACAACACAAATAATGCCTTAAAATTATATACTTATGGGGCAGATTATGTCATTATGCCAAGATATTTAAGTAGTTATTATGTCTCTAACTTAATAAATATTGATGAACATAATAAAGAAAAAATCGCTAAAGAAAGAATCAACCATATTACAGCTCTTAAAAACAACAAATTAAGAGAAGGGATTGGTAAAGATCTTGAAAAAATAAAATAAGTATTATTATAAATATATTCATATATAATTATTAGTAATAATTGTTGGACAAAAGGTAAAAAATTATGAGCACATTAACAGTAAGAGACATAATATCAGAGGATTCTAAAATACCATCATTAAATCCTAGATGTCAAGAACTACATATCACTAGAACTTTCTCTCACAAAAAATTTTTAAAAATTCTTGAAAAGTGTAAAAAATTAGAAACTATAACTTTATCTAAGTCTACTAAAGAAAGACTTGGGGAAAGTACAAAACAATTATTAAAATCTAAAAAAATAAAACTAATTATTAGAAAAGAACAAGGAAGACCAATTTCTATTAAAATAGAAAAATTGCAAAAAATATTAGCAGAGTATAAAGATTATTCTTATAGAGATCTTGAACAAAAGTTAAAAATTCCTAAAAGCAAAATTCATTACTTAATAAAATATTCTAAAAGAAAAAAAATAAAAGATGGTAAAAAAATAATCTATTTAAAATAGTTTTAAATCACACCATCTTGTGATTTCTTATCTTCTTTTTCTTCTGGTGCTTTTGTAAAAGAGTTTATTTTCTTTAAGATTTCTTCTTCTTGTTTTTGTAATGTCTTTAATCTAAGATCCATTGTTTCTTTAAGATCTTTTGTTTCTTTTATTACTTCTTCTTTATCTTTTAAAATAAAAACATTACCAACACCTTTGTAAACTTTCTTTTCAGAAGTTTTTTCTAGTTCTTTTAATGTTCCATCTAAAACATTTATTTGAAACTGAATCTGTTGCTTTTGATTAGAAAGAAACATTAATTGTTGTCTATATTTATTTACATTTGATGTGTTTTCATCTGTTTTTGTCATAATTCCACCTCGTAAGTTTTTTTTATTAATTCTAATAAATTTATATATTGATTAACTGTTGCTTTGTAAGCAGTTATGTCCTTTGCAAAGATCTCTATTAGTATAGATTCTTTTTCAAGTTTTATTTCTGAGTTAGATCTAAAATATTTTTGTCTATTTGTTTCTAAATCTAATAATTGTTTTAATTTTTTTGGATCTTTTGTTTTTATTCTAATATTAGAATTTAAAATATATTCAATCATGTTTAAAACAATTTATTCTTCATAGATTTTAAAACAAAAACCTAAATCTTTTTCATTAAAATAAAAACCAACTGTCCCCTTTTCTTCTAAAATCTTGTAATCAGACTCTTTTTCTGAATTTTCAAGATTTAAAAAAGAAAATTTCTTTGTTTGATCATAAACTAAATAATTTATTTTGCTTATTTCTTTTAATGGTATTTTGTGATTTATATCTTGTAAATCTACAACATATTTTTTATTTAAAAAATATTGATCTTTTCTTAATTTATAAATTTCCATTACAAAAAAAGATTTGTTTTTTGAAAGTTTTACAAAATAATCAAAACCTAAAAAACAACTTTTTTCAAAAAGTTTTTTTAGAGGAGTTTTACCTCTAGAAATCAACTTAAGATTAGGTAAAAAAATTGAAAAATATTTTGCAACTTTTTTTTCTAAATTATTTGCTTTTCTGGAAGTTGTTATAAACATTTTTGTTCAAATTAAGATTTCAATTAATTTGCTTTTATCTTTTTTGTAATAGGTAATCTTTTTTTATAAAAGATTCTTCCAGCACAAACTTTGCATTTTTTGCTTTCTGGAAACTCATCATATTCTTGCTTACATTTTGCACAATAATACATAATTTATCACATTTATTTACTTTGCTTAAATTTATAAGCTCCGCCACCTATTTTTACATCGCATTTAGTACATTTATATATACCTGCAGCCACTCTTTTGATTTTGTCTTTGGTACCACAATTTGGGCAGATTTTTTGGGACTTATCATTTGTTGCTAAAAGAAATTTTTTTCTAATACCAACTCCGCCTCTTGGACCATATTTACCTGTTTTTTTAACTTTTTTTGTAGTCATAAAAAATCACTTTTCTTTCTAAAATGTTTTCTCCATATTTATATAAGTTTTGATTTTATCTCATTGTATTTAGATGTAGCAACATCCATCATCTTATTTATTTCTTCAACAGTAAATGTTCCTGCATTACCCCCTTTGTGATATGCAACTATAACATCGTTACAAACACCTAAAGTAAATCTTGCTGATGCCGCATAATCTTCTCCATCTGTAGCATCTAAAACAATTTGATCATCTACTTTAAAGAATGTAAAAGAGATAGGAATGTTTTTTTCGTTTACTGGGAGCTTTTTATCCGTATATTCCTTAGCCATTATATCATTATTTTCATCAAGCTTTGGCATTTTACAGTTTAGTATAGCTGTTAATGCTGCAAATTCAGCAGCATCTATTAAGTTACCGTCAGCATTAATTGCATAACAATCAACAAATATAGTTAAAACTTTTTCTCCAGGAACTATACAAAGTTTTTCGAAGTCAACAAATTCTGCTGATCTAATAACTCTATCAGCAACTCTTCCAAACTCCATTGTTTCTAGAGAAGGTGGTCCTGTTTCTACATCTTGAGAAGCAATATTTGTGATCTCTAGATTAAACACCATAGATCCTTGATTTGGGCTGTCTGGGTAAGGTGCAGAAATTCCAAACTTAATTCCAGCAACCACTTCTGTGTTTCCTAATTTTACCCAAGCAGATCCATCAGCAGAATTGATAACATCTTTTTTTACTTCAATTGGTCTATGATCTAAAAAACCTCTGCCATCTTCTCTTTTATTTTGAGCAATATATGTTTTTGCTTTTTCAGCATTTATTATTCTTAATGTGTCGTTACTCATAATTGGATTTCACCTTCTAATGGATATTTTTCTAATAATGCTTTTTTTTGCAGTTCGTAAACTTTTTCTGCACCCACTAAAGCATTTTCTAAAATTTTACTACAATCGTCTTTCTTTACAAACCCATCCATTTGTAATAAAACAATTTCTTTTTGTGGCATTAAAAATGCACAAGCCATATCAACCGCATCTTCTGTGTCTTCTTCATCTTTTGTAAGATCTAAGACTAAGTCTTTATTTGCTCTTCCTGCAGCAACAGCACTAACCATTCCTCTCATAGGTAATCCGGCATCAGCAGCAGCTAAACTAGCAGCAGTCAAAGCTGCAACTCTTGTTCCTGCATCAGCTGACAAAATCAAAACATTAACATCTATTAATGTATTTGGGAATTGTTCAACCATTATTGCAGATTCTAAAGCATTTCCAGAAACTAATGAAATTTCTTTATCTCTTTTTCCAGGAACAGGTGATTTTCTCTCACTTACAGAAAAGCAAGCCATTCTATATTTATAATCAACAACTGCTTTTTGTGGATTTGAAAGATGTCTTGGAATAACTGGTTTTGGACCATTTACTGTTGCAACAACAATATTTTTACCCCATTCTAAATAACAGGAGCCTTCTGCATTTTTTGCAACGCCTAGTTCTATTTTTATATCTCTTAGTTCATCTATTTTTCTATTATCTAATCTTGGACTCATTTTTTATCAACCTTTGATTTTTTTAAATATTCTTCTACTGTGTTTGTTAGGTTAGATTTCTGTGAATTTGTAGTTATTAAATTAATTGCATTCTCTAACAAAACAGGCTTTTTAGAAACATACCATATCCATCCATTTTTTCCAACCAATATATTTGATTCTGTGTTGTTTTTTAAAACATTTAACATAGATTCGTTTTTTCCAATTATTCTTGGAATCTTTACTGAGGATACAGAAATTAAATTTCCTTTTGGAAGTATATTAATATTTTCTAGATCTACAGAATCATTTGTAGACTTTACTCTTGCAAAAAGCATTTGGCCTTTTGTAAGTTCTTTTGTTAGTAATGATTTCGGGAAAAAACAGTCTTGGTTTGTTTTTATATCTATAACATAACCCACTTGTGTTACATTTTTAACAATACCAATAACCCCATCTCCAACTCTTGGAAGATAAGGACCATTTAATGCAACAACTGAAATATAGTCATCACTTTCATTTAATATTCCCAAAACACTACTATAGATTTTATTTTCTTTTATATATATATTATCACCAAGTTTTTTTCTTTGATCTGTTATTAATTCACCTGGTGTTACTATTCTTTTAGTTGTGTTCATAATATTTTCACTTTTTTATTCTTTTAAAACATTTATTGTTACTTCGCCTTTTGTAATATTATTAAAGTCAGAAATCAAATTATTCTTAAGCCCAGCAGGGATAGCAACTTTTGCAAATAAGGAACCATTTGGCATCCATTTTTCTTCAAGTATATCATATTTATGTAATATAGGCATTATTTTTCCTGAGTAACTTGCAGGAACTTCTATTGATAGTTCTAGTTTATCTAATGAGATTGGCATTATTTTTTTTAAAATTAACAAAACTTCTTTTATTTCGTCATCTCTTCTTCTTGATAAATTAAATTTATATTTTGCTTCTTCTAGCACATTTATTATTCTTTGTGGAGGTATTGGTGTTTTCTCTCTTGGATCATTTGCATTTTTTGCAATAAAATTAATTACATCATTTTTTCTTTTTTCAAGCATTTGGTTTCTTTGAACTGTAGTTAATTGAACTTCTCCATCAAGAATTATTTTTTTTGCAATTTCTAAAAAATCTTCTGTACCAAAAACTTGTTTTAGTACTTCTTGACTTGCGGTTTTTCCTTTTGCTGAATCTGAATAGATTTCTTCCATTCCAAAAACATCATCAAAATTGATTTCTTTGCCATGTTTGTAATCCCATGCTAAATAAGGTTCTACAAAGATTTCAAAATGGTGTGAGTCTTTTGATAATTTTGCTATAACACAATCATCTAATTTTACCATTTTTTTATTCACCTTTTTTTATTTTTAAAAATATTTTGAGTATTTGTTTAAAGGTATTATATGTTCGCTATTATTTTCTGTAATATTAATTACTTCAATACTCTTTGGATTTAGTTTTTGTTTGTCTTCTAAATTTAAAGATAGGGCTTTTAAAGAAAGCTCAATTGCATCTTCAGCAGATAATGTTTCTTTATAATGTTTTTCTAAAAAGTCCATTAACTTTTGTCTGTTTTGACCAATTGCTAGTGCTTTATATGCTGTAATTGCTCCACTTGGTTCTGCTTCAAATATATGTTTGCCTAAGGAATCAACACCAGCTATTATTAAGGAAACACCAAATGGTCTTCCTCCACCATATTGTGTAAAATATTGTATTATTGATGCTATTCTTTTTACTAAGGTCTCAACTTCTATTGCTTCATCATAATAGGTTCTATTCTCTTGAGCTATTTGCCTAGCAAAATCAACCAATCTTCTTCCATCTCCAATTAATCCAGCACAAGCAGTCCATATTTTTTGATCTATCTTAAATACTTTTTCTACTGAGTCTGGTATTACTAATGGAGATAATATTTTTTTATCTGCAGCAATAATTATTCCTGATTTATATATGACTGCTACTGCAGGAGACCCTTTTTCAATTATTTTTGAAGCATAATCTACTTGGTAAAGATGTCCTTCAGGACTAAAAACTGTTATTGATCTATCATATGCTGCTGCGTTTCCAGAAATTGGTATCAAATTAATTCACCTATTTTTTATATTTTTAAATAAAATTTGTTGTTTTATTTTTTATAACTATATAGATAACAAGAGCTATAATATATATATGCATAAGAAAGATTAAAAAGGTTGTTTTTTATAAAAGTTTTATGATATTAATTAAAAACTAAGGGTAATAAACACAACGAGCACCAGCAGGATCAGTTCCAGAATATGTTCTATTTGTAAGCACGGTTAAAATACCACAATTTGTTGTGTCTGCCCAATGACACCCTCTAATAAAAACAATTTCTGTTTCATCTGTACTTGCTCTATTACTAAGAGTATATAAATAACCAACATTTCCATTTTCTCTAGTATAATTGTTATTTGTCAATAAATATAAATCTTTATAATATAAAGTAGTGTTACCTAAATCAAACCAATTAGCATATTTATTAGCACCGTTTAAAGCATAATCTCCATCCAACATAACTGAACTATTATATTCTGTCCCATCATAATTAACTAGATCTGGAAGATCTTTTTTTTTAATAACCAAATCAACAAATTCAAATATATTTCCGGATAGATCCCAAATAACTTCTCCGTTTGTTAAGTATAAAGTTCTTCTATGACTATTATTTGGATTGCTTATGCCAAAATAACCGTCTTCATCATCTTGAGATGCATCTAAACAAAAATTAGGATTTAGTGTTTTTTGACCTTGTGGCAATTTATTTCCATTTCCAATATCTGTTACTGAAACACCCCAACTATCTGTTTCAGGATCATACCAATTTTGAGGAATAATTTCTATATTTCTTACAAGTGTCATCCACTCATCATTAGTCATTAAATGATGATTTTCTCCTAATGATTCACAAGAAGTAATTGCATTATTTAAACCAGAAAATACAATTGGCGAACCATTGGCTGAAGAAACCAAATCGCCTGTATTACAATCTATAGAATTATAATTCCAGACATTAAAGGTCGAAAGTTCACAACCAAATTCAGATGATACATTACCAAAACCATCATTATTTCGATCTAATTTCATTTCATATTTTGGAACACAAAAACCACCCTTGGAACCAACAGTGTCATAAAGATAATTTCCTGGAACTGGAATATAGCCTTCTGGGCAATCATTAGATGATGGAGATCTATTAACACTAGTTATATTTTTAAAAGATAAATAAGATCCATTAGACAAAACAAGATTAATAATAAAAGGGCCAGTATCAACAACACCAAGATCTAAATAAAAAGTGCCAATTTAAGAAATGGTTTTTTCTGGCTCTAATGGAACTAAAGGATAATCATTATAAGCGTAGCTAACAACAGTAAAATTTAGATCTTTATTTTTGGGTGGATAATAATCAAAAAAGAATCTTCCATTTATTCCATTTTTAAATTTAATAAACTCTAGATTTTTAAGATTTTTTTGAATACTAAAAGAATCTGTTTGAGAAAAAGAATCTGTTACAAAACCTTTGCCCCAGGTTAAAACAATAGTAACTATAATTACAGAGACAACTATTAATAGAATCGTTGCGATCAATGGAGATACAGATTTATATCTTAAAAACACAAAAAAATAAACATACAAACTTTATAAAAACTATTTGTTGGCTTGTTTTATGGTTGAATCAACAGAAATTATCTTAATAATACCATAATCGCCATCTAAAAAGAACAAAGATCCCAAAAATTCTGATAAATATTCTTTGTTTATTCTTATTAGTGCAGTTTTGTTTTCAAAATCATATTCTAAGACAGTAATGTTTGTTGAGATCTGTACAAAAATACCATTAGATTTTTGCAAAGATTTGTAAAGTGCACAAAAGATTTTTTGCTTATCTAGATCTATAATTGGATTAATGAACTTTAAAGTAACATATCTTTTCTTATGTCTTAATGTTGGTCTAATAACATTTATTTTTTGTTTAGGCATGTTTTTTCAAAAGTTTCTTTTTGCATTTGTTTTTTTATAAATTCTGCATTTAAATTAAAGTTTTTTAAAAAATTCTCTAAAATAATTGGTTGAATAACATCATTCTTTTTTTCTGCAAAACTAAGAAAGAAAAAAGGAATTTGTTTTTTTAACAAAAGATCTATAATAAATTGTGACTGCTTTATGGATTTATAGGTGTTTTTTTTAAATTCAGAAAAATTAAAAATAACAGGTTTGTTATTCTCTTTTAATAAATTTGCAGAAGCCTCATCAAATATAAGATCATTTCCTATTGGATGAACTATTGCTTTTATTTTTTTATTTTTTATTGCTAAAAAAAGATCAGAACTTTTTTCTGCTTTAAATACTAATAAAGAATTACTTGGTGCAAAATTAACTAAATTAATATCCTCTAATAAAAATATTTTTGAAGAGTTGCTATTTTTTAAATTGAAATCTATTAGAAAATCTTCTTTTTTAAAAATTTTTTTATAAAAAAAAATATCCTCTATGCCTATCTCTTTTAGTTCTTTTTTAAAAACATCATAACACTCTATATTTACTAATTCAAAATTCATACTCTTACATCCTTTCTGGTATCTTTATGCCTAAAATATCACAAGCATTATTTAGGGTTATTAGATATGCTCTTGTTATTAATAGTCTTTTAAGTTTAATGTTTTTATCAGAATGTAAAACTTGACAAGAAGAATAAAATTTGTTAAAAGCATGTGAGAGATCTAAAAGATAGTTTGCAATAACACTTGGTCTATAATCTTTTCTTGCTAATAATATTTTTTCTTTTAATGAAGAGAGAAGGTTTAATAATATTTTTTCCTCTTTTTCAAGAGCTGTAGTTGTTAATAAATCAAGATCTTTTAGAGATACATCTTCTTCTGATTTTTTAAAAATGCTTTTTGCTCTCACTCCAGTGTATTGAATATATACTGCAGAATCTCCGTTTAGATCTAGGGCTTTATTAATATCAAAAACAATGGTTTTATTTAAATTAACTTTTAACATTTCAAATTTTATGGTTCCAAAAGAAATAGCATCAATAATATCTTGATCTATTTCTAGATTGTTTTCTTCTAAAATACTTTTTGTTTTTTTGTCAAGAGAATCTCTAAAATCCTCATAAAGAACTGAACCACCTTCACGAGAGGCCATTTTTCCTGAACTTAAATTTACTAACCCGTGAGAGATATGCTGATGATTTGTATTTGGGTAAATAAAGGAAAATAACTTAAATAATTGTTTAAAATAATGTTCTTGCTCACTACCCACAACATACAAGAAATGATTTGCTGTTGGAAATAGTTTTTTTTTTATTTTTACTAAGCCAATATCTTTGGAGGCATAAAGTGGAGCATTATTATTTTTGATTAAAACTAAAACACCTAATTTATAATCAGAAAGATCACAAATAATAGCACCATCACTTTCTGTAAAAACCTCTTTATGATTCAAAAAAAGTTTTTCTTTAATCTCTAAAAATTTGCTTTCAGATTGGCTTTCATATATGTTTTCTTTTAGATTTAGATTCAATTCTTCTGCTATTTTTTGGTTTGCTCTTTTTGAATAGTTTGCTAAAACTTTTATTTCTTCTTTTAGTTTTTCATCAACCAATAGTTTTGATTGTATTAGATCTATCTCTTCTTTATATTCTGGTTTTTCTGATAATAATTTTGTTGCAGAAATATAAATATTACCAAACCATCTTGAAACATCTTCTTTTGGAATTGTTTTGTTTTCTAAAAACTTAGTATAATACCAATAAAATTTAGCAACATGTGTGCCTACATCTCCACCATAAGAAATAGCTATTGGTTGATCTCCAGTATACTCTAATAATTTTGAGACTGCTTGGCCTGTTACTGCATTTCTTAAATGACCAATGTGTAGTGCTTTTAATGGATTTACATTAAATGTATCTATTACATATTCTGTTTTTTTAGAATTTGTTACTTTTCCATAATTTGTTCCTTTTTCTAGGATTTTGGCAATAATTTCTTTTGTAAAAACAAAATCTTCTATTGTTGCGTTTATATAGCCTGAAACAAAGGAAAACTTGAATATGTTTTGTTTTTGCTTATTTAGATTTTCTAATATCTGTTTAGCTATTTCATTTGGTGGAAGTTTATAGCTTTTACTTAAAACAAACACAGGATAACAATAGTTGCCTAGCTCTATACTTGGCGGTCTAGTTATATTGTTAATTATATTTTCTAGATCTAAATTAGTAGAATCTAAAAATGAATTTTTTAATAATTTTGCAAACTCTTCTTTAAAGTTCATAAGTAATCAACTAAAAAAATTAATGGCGAGTCCGGAGGGATTCGAACCCTCGACCCACAGCTTAGAAGGCTGTTGCCCTATCCACTAGGCCACGGACCCTTTAGATATATAATATATTTTTAGAAATATTAATAAATATATAATAAAAAGAGAAAAAAGAAATTATTCTAATAAATTGTTATACTCCTCTTCTAAAGCAGTTAATTGGGGAGTATATTTGGTTCTTATACTCTCAATTATTGAAGTTGTATAAGAATTACTTTCTTCAAATAATTTCATATGTGTGTCCAAAAAATTACCTTGTGCTTGAGCACATCTAGCAAATATTGCTGGAAATAAGGAAACTTCTTGATTTAATGGAAGATCTTTTATAATTAACTTAGATTTGTTGGTGTCAATATAGTTTGTTAATATTTGTGGAAGCATCTGTGTCTCAAACATTTTTGAATATCCACAACTATAATCTGTAAAGATCATTATTGTATTTGTAAGGTTAGAGTCTCCAATCATATAATCATCTTCAACTAAAAAATCCTTGTATAAAAGATTTTGGCTTATGCCTGTTGTTTGTGGATTTAAAACATAGAATCCTTCTTCTAGTTCATAGAACAATGAGTCAAAGTCTTCTTTTTTTGAAATATTTAAATCCTCTATATTTCCTTCGATATAGAATAAAGGCAAAAATGTAGCTCCTGCTTTTTTTAGTATCTCTTGAGCATCTTCTGTTTTATAATCTATTTTATTTAATTCTAATTCATCAAATAATTCTTTAAAAAAAGTATTTTCAGAATTTTGTTTTAGTAATTCTATGGTTTGATCTGTTTTTGCATAGTTTTGATTATAAATTATATTTAGTTTTGGATCTTTATTTACATCTATAGTAAAAGTACTTTCTGATTCAAAATTTATATCAGGAATTTCTTCAGAAACTGCAACATCATAGATCTCTGAAAACTCATCAATGTCAAGATAACCAGATATGAAAAAACTATTTATAAATGTTGCAGGAGTTCCTAATATACCAGTAGATTGAGCTAAATAGAAATCCATTCCTATTTTATCTAAAATTTTTGCTTGTTCAAAATCTAAGTCTTGATTTAAGTAATTATTTCTCTCTAAACAAGAATCCATTTCTTCTTTATTTACATCTAACTCTTCATACCAATTTTCAAAAACTTCTAATTGTGATTCTTTGATTTCATTTGCCATTAGTAAAGAAAGCTCTTGTGCTTCTTCTTGAATTTCTGTAAGTCTTTGCTCTTTTGGATCTTGTTGTGGGGTAATATTAACATCTAATGCATTTTCATCAATTAGATTATCATAATCACTTAAATCTGAATCTTCAAAATTCTTTGGAGTTGTTAAAACAACACTAACAATAATTCCAAGAACAATTACTGAAAGTAGAATAATTAAAAGTATATCTTTGTTAAACTTTTTTGTTTTTTTTGTAGTTATTGGCTTTTTAACAACAGCTGTTTGTTTGGAAGTACTCTTAACAACCGCTTTATTTACTGGTTTTTTAATTGTTTTTTTATTTTTAGAAGCAACTTTTGCAGAGGTTTTTTTACCTACTGGTTTGTTAGTTGCTTTTTTAGTATTTATTTTTTTCAAAACGAACCACCTTTATTAAAATATTTTTAAAAACAGTATTTTTTTAGTATTAATACTTTTTATATTTACTAATATTTTATAAATAAAAGTATTTATAAATATAGCCCTATCTTAAAGATATATATGACTAAAGAAATAAATAAAGAAATTATTGCTGATCTAAAACATAAACAATATGGAATATTTGGAAAACATTCAGCTGTAGAAATTTGTACCTGGAATAAAAAAGCACTTAGAAAAGAAGGTGTTTGTTATAAAGAACATTTCTATAATATTAATTGCCATCGCTGTGCACAAATAACCCCCGCTGTTTTATGGTGTCACCAAAATTGCACTTTTTGTTGGAGACCTGCGCAGTATATGGACACACCTAAATTAGATATTGATTTTGTTGATGATCCTAAAGAGATTATTGATGGACTATTTATTGAAAGAAATAAATTACTAAGTGGATTTGGTGGTTATAAAAATCTAGATAAAAAAAAGTTTAAAGAAGCACAGGTCCCTAGTCATGTAGCAATCTCTTTGTCTGGAGAACCCACTCTTTATCCAAGATTGGATGAAATGATTATTTATCTTAAAAGCTTAAAACAAATGAAAAGTGTTTTTTTAGTAACAAATGGGCAAGAACCAAAAATGCTTAAAAAACTTCAAGATAAAAATGCACTACCAACTCAATTATATTTGTCTGTGGATGCACCAACAGAAGATCTTTATCTTAAAATTAACAGACCAAAAATAAAAGAGGGTTGGAAAAATTTACAAAAGACTATTTCTATGTATAAAGATATTAATACTAGAAGAGTTGTTAGATTTACATTAATAAAAGGACTAAATGATGATGCCTCTTTATTAAAAGAATATATAAAACTTTTTGAAAAAACAGATACTGATTTTTTAGAAGTAAAAGCATATATGTTTTTAGGATATTCTAGAAAAACATTAACATTAGATAACATGCCCTCACATAAAGAATGTTATGATTTTGCAAAACTTATTGAAGATAATTCAACTAAGTTTAAAATTGTTGACGAATGTAAACCTTCTAGGATTGTCTTGTTGAAAAACAAAAATAGCAAATATAAAAATTTTATATTAACAGATAAAGAAAAAGAAAGAGTCTAAATGAATGATGAACTATTACAAGTAATAGATACTCTAAAAAAAGAAAAAACTATTTGCCTATTAGCACCAAGTTTTCCAGTTGATTTTTCTTTTCCTGAAATTGTTTTAGATCTTAGAGCTATAGGTTTTAGTAAAATTGTTGAGTTAACCTATGCTGCAAAATTAATAAATTATAAATATATTGAGATATTAAAAAACAATCCAGAAAAACAATACATCTGCCCAAATTGTCCTGCATTAGTAAGATATATTGAGAATAAATTTCCAGAACTAAAAGAAAATTTTATTGATGTAGCTTCTCCAATGGTTGTTATGGCAAGATTTGTTAAAAGAGAATTTGGGAAAGATTATAAAACTATTTTTGTTGGACCCTGTATTGCAAAAAAACAAGAAGCAAAAGAGAATTCTGAGTGTGTGGATTTTGCTATAACTTTTAAAGAGCTTTGTGAGATCTACAAATATTTAGAAGAAAATAATTCTCTTAAAATAATTGAAGATACTTTAGAAAATAAAGAAATTGATAAATTTTATAATGACATAACAAAAATATACCCTATTAGTGGTGGTGTTGCAGAAAGTATGTTAAACAAACAAGTATTACAAAAAGAAGAAATTATTGTTTGTGATGGGCCTAAAAACATAGATTTAGCAATAAAAGATTTTAAAGAATTTAAAAAATTTAGATTTGTGGATGCTCTTTTTTGTGAAGGTGGTTGTCTTGGAGGACCTGGAATTATTAGTAAAGATCCTATCGATAAAAAAATAAAAAAAATATTAGAATACAAAGATAGATCTAGATATTACCAACCAGATGACAAATATGGTAAATTTGTTCATGCTTTTGGATTGGATCTGAAAAGAAAATAATTAATAACAATTAGATGTTTTATCTTAATCAACATATTCAATATTTAGAAATGATCTTGAATCAAATTTTTATCTAGATCTCTTCTAATTTTATTTGCAATAACTTCTGCTAGTTTAACTGGCACAGCATTTCCAATCAGTTTATATCCATCTGAAACATTATTATAATAAAACATAAAATTATCAGGAAATGTTTGTATTCTCGCACACTCTCTTACAGATAATCTGCGATATAGTTTTTCTTTTCCTTTAACAAATTCTCTTTCATTTTGAGATACAAATCTCATCTTCGGGGCTTGTGGAGGAATTGGTGTATGCCTGGCTCCTGCTTGAATGGTGTGTGACACTTCTCCCCAGGATCTCACTCTATTTCTAGACATATATATCTTAGAAAAATCACCAATAAAATATTCGTGATTTGGAATTTCTAAATTATTATTTGCATAATTCTTTTCTTTTGCTGGAATGGGTTGTGGCAAATCACTAATAGTATTCTCTAAAGTCACATCACATTTTAACGGATCTGGGAATTCAAAAGTTTTATTTAATTTGTGATGATAACCTACAATTATCACTCTCTCTCTATCTTGTGGAACACCATAATCTTTTGCATTAACTAATTTATATACTACATTATATCCAATTTCTTTAAATTTAGAAATGATTTTTTTAAATTCTGTATATTGTTTTTCAGACAATATACCGGCTACATTTTCTGCTAAAAAAAATGCTGGTTTTTTTTCTTTTATCAATTCAATATAATTGTAAAACAATTTACCTCTATCATCTTCTATTCCACGCATAGCTCCCGCCAAACTCCAACTTTGGCATGGTGGACCACCTATAAAGCCAATCACATTCGGGATTTCGTGAGCTTTAATTTCTGTTATTGATTTTTTATAGATTTTTAGTTTGTGATTTCTCTCAAAAGTATCCCAACATCCAGACCAATTATCATTTGCAAAAACTAATTTAAATCCAGCATTAGAAAATCCTAAATCTAACCCCCCAGCACCAGAAAAAAAAGAGGCGATTTTCATTTTACCACCTTTATTATCTTACATTCTATTAATTTAGCCGGGTTATTTGGATTTGGAATTTTTATGTTTTCTAAAATTATATTTTTTTCTCGCTCTATATTATTTCTATCATCTTTTGGAAATGACAAATATTTTTCTTGTTTCATTAATACAAATAATTGAAATTTTGTATCTATAATTTTTAAGACATCACTATAAACTTTTAATGGGTGTTGAATAGTCCACACTCCTCTTATTCTTAAATTTGTTATACCCAAGGGATCCACTCTGTTAATTCTACCCAGTTCATTTGTTTTAGAATATTCAAGTTTAGATTTTATATTATCAATAACTGTGGATTTTATTCTTTCATAAATTTCTTTATCGGCAGCATAACAATCTCCATATATAAAAATCAATGTGGCTATTTTATTTTCTTTTATATTTCCAACAACATAAAGAACATCTTTACTTAACCACTCTTCACAATTTTTACATTCTGAAGTTATCATTGGAGAATCAGAAAATAATTTTGATTTGGGATAAGAACTATTTAATGCTAAATCCGATAGATTTTTGCTTTCAATTTTTTTTATTTCAATTGCATCCCAGTTTTTTATAATTACATCTGGTGGATTATTTTGATTTCCTAAATATGAAAAACACTCTTCATATTTTTGATTTCTAATTTCTGAAGAATCTGTAAAAGAATTACAAAAAGCATCTTTTATAAAATTTTCAAGTGCAGCACACATTTCATTTATTCTATTTTTAAAAATAACCTTATCAATTAAATTATATTCTGTCTTGTTTTTTATATTTATTATTGCACTTAATATATTTTAAGACATTATTTCACCTAACATATTATAGCTACTTTCTGTTTTTATTGCTTATGATTATAAAACAAGGAACCAATTAGTCAGTGATTCCATGTTCATTAACTTGGTAAATTGCTTCTCCATCTGCAAGACTGGGAGAATCTACAAGTTTTGCTATTCTTTTAGATCCTGAACCTTTTCTTAAATAAATTCTTGTTTTTGAAGCATGTTTTACAACATTTCCACCAATCGCATCTGTTGGATCTCCAAACAAAACATCTGGTCTGGACATTACTTGATTAGTTACAAATACAACAATATTATAAAGCTCAGCAATCTTTTGTAATAATCTCATATGACTATTTAGTTTTTGCTGTCTATCAGATAATTGACCTCTTCCAACAAATTCTGATCTAAATTGACTTGTTAGGGAATCAACTATTACTAGTTTAATATTTTTTTCTTTAATAATTTCAGCAGCCTTATCTGCAAGAAGCATCTGATGATTACTATTATATGCTCTAGCAACAAAAATATTTTTCATAACTTCTTCTGGATCTAAACCTCTATATGTTGCCACTTGCTCAACTCTTTCTGGTCTAAATGAGTTTTCTGTATCAATATATAAAACATTTCCTCCTAAACCTCCTTTATCCCTAGGCAATTGAGCAAGAACACTTAACTGAAAACACCATTGTGATTTGCCTGCTGCAAACATTCCATAAACTTCAGTAATGGATTGACTTTCAATACCTCCACCTAAAAGCTCATCAAGTTCTTTTGACCCTGTGGTTAATCTGGCAATTAATTTTCTTCTCTCTAAGATCTTTTCTGCACTTTCAAAACCCATTTCTAATGAATCTCTTGCAGCTTTTATTGCTTTTATTGCTGTGCCTTCTCCAAGACCAGCAACAGCAACCAATTCCATAGGAGATGCTACAGCAATACATTCAAAAGAATCATACCCTGCAGAAATAAGTTTTTCAGCAGATGCTGGACCAACTCCTGGAAGATCTGTTATAGATTTAGTTTTTTCTGGTTTTTCTTTTGTTGTTTCTATCTCTTCTATAGGCACATCTAATTCTTCAAAATTCTCATCTTGATCTAATTCTTCTTCTATAACATTATCAGCTTTTTTTTCTTTCATATTTAATTATCCCCTTTTTTTATTTTCTAGACTATAACATAATAATAGATCTATAAGTATATATCCTTTTTGGAAGGGGGTGCTTGACCAGTGGCATAACAACCGTTTTTTGTGTCCGGTGGCTAAAAAATACTGGCTTTTTTATAAAATTAGTCCTAAATTCTAAAGTTTCTTTGATATATAAAAACAAAAACAATATAAAAAGAACTATAATTTATTTATAATGTAATATAAAAAAACAAAAAGCTTACTATAACTAAATAACTAACTAAGATCAAAAATATAACTAACTGATAAAAAATGGCATTAGACTACGAAAATATAAAATGGCTTAAAGAAGCAGCATATGTTGATTCTAGAATAATTGGAAGAAAGGCAGCAAGATTAGCACAACTAACCACAGCAGGAATTACTGTTCCTAGAGGTTTTGTAATAACTTCTACTGAGTACTTTAATTTTTTACAAGTTAATAATATCAAACAAAAGATTTCACAAATTCTAAACTCTATAGATTACACTAACTCTAAAGATATTTTAGAAAAATCAAAACAAATTCAAGAATTAATCTATAAAGGAAAACTTAATCCAAAAATGGAAATACAATTATATAAATATTATTTAAAAATTGGAGAAACAGGAGTAGGTTGGTTAAACTCACAAGCCGACGACTTTGTTGCAGTTAGATGTTCTGTGGTGTGTGATGATGGAGAAGTTTGTGACACTAAGTTTGTTGAAGAAGAGGGTGGGGCTTTAAATGTAAAAGGTAGAGATAATTTAGTAAAAGCAATTAAAGATTCTTGGGCTACTTTATTTTCTCCAGATGTTATAGAGTATGCTCATAAAAAAAACATTAATATTGAAAGACTTGGAATAAGTATTTTAATACAAAAAATGATTGTTGCAAAATATTCTGGAATTACCATAACCTCAAAAAGTGAAGATAATCCAAACTCTGTAGTAATAGAAGCAGTTTATGGTTTTGGAGCAGCACATGTTATTAAAGAAATTACTCCTGATCATTATGAGACACAAAAAAAACCTTACAAAAATTTAGTTAAAAATATTTCTAAACAGGAATGGGAACTAAAAAGAATTAAAGGAGTAACAACAAAAAATCCTGTGTTAGAAAGCGAACAAGAAAAACAAAAAATAAATACTCATTTATTAAAAGATCTAACAAACACCGCACTAAAAGTAGAAGAGTTTTTTGGAACTCCTCAAATGGTTGAATGGGCTATGGATAAAGCTGATTTTTATGTTATATCTTCAGAAGCATTAAATCCTAACGTTATTGAAAAAACAAAAAAAAATTTAACTCAACAAAAAATTCATTCTCTTAAAGATCAATTAATAGTTAAGGGAATTGGTGCTAGTAGTGGAGTGGTTACTGGAAAAGCCATTTTTATAAACAACTATAATGATTTAGAAAAGGTTAGTGAGGAAAATATATTGATCACAGAAATGACAGATCAAGAAATGATTGATGCTATTAAAACAGCAAAGGGGGTTATTACTACTGGCGGGGGGACTATAAGTCATGCAGCAGTAATTTCTAAGAAACTAAATAAACCCTGTGTTGTTGGTGCAAATCTAGAATCTGGAAAAATATTAGAAAATGATTCTATAATGATCAATGGAACTAGTGGAGAAATATATAGTGTATCTACATTAGATCTAATAAAAGTTAATGATCAAAATTATCCTGAACCAGAAGAACTTGAAGAACTAATAGAAGGGAGAATAAAACACGAAAGCGAACACTGGGAGATAGTAAGAGGAAAAAAACCAAAAGTTAAAAAAAAAGAGATTGAAGAAAAATCACCTTCTCAAAAAAAAATAGAAACTTTTCAAAAAGATAAAAAAGAATATATTGATGTTAATGGTAATTTAAATATTAGAGATCTTGCAAAAATAGAAATAAAAAAAGTAAAACAAATAATTATACCAATAGATCTTTTGTTTACTGGAATGGAGAGAGAAAAACTTAGAGATGAGTTTCCAGGATCTGTTTGTATGCTAGCAAAAGAAAAAATAAAAAAGGTATTAAAAGATATAAAAGAAATGTAAAGAGTGATAAAAATGCCACCTAAAGGACCTGGTACTGGAAAAAAATCAGCAACAAAAAAGATTTTGGATTCTAAATTAAAAAGTCTTACTGAAATTTTAAGAGATCCAAGATCAACAAAAGTACAGAAAACAAAAAAATTACAAGGCTTTGGTCAAATGTATGAAAAAACAATTAAAAGAAAAAAAACAGCTTATAGAAAAATATATGAGCTTGCAAAGAAAGAACCTAAAAAAGTTGTTGGATTAGAAGAATTTGATCTAGATTTGTTCGTTAGAAGTAACAGTAGTTACCCAGAGTTTTTTAAAAAATTAAGAGAAGAGATTAAAACTCTTGAACAACAAAAAAAAGTTATAGACCAAGCAATTGAAGAAACAAAGTAAAATTATAAGCCTTGGTAGGGAGTCGAACCCCATTCTTTCGCTCTGCAGGCGAATGCATGACCGGTCTGCCACCAAGGCACATCTATTTTCTATATATATTAAATCTATAATATTTAAGAGCCAATATCTTTAAAAGGAATACTACTTTTATTTACTAAAATATAATTATCTTACAGCAATATGAGCGTCGCCAACAGCACCGGCAACATCCATCCATTCTGGAGACAATGTGTCTGGCGCATTTCCTAATAAATTAAATCTACTCACATTATAATACCAACCTAACCAATACCCAGATCTTGGAGAATTTTTTTTTGCAAATATGTTGTTGCTGCTTGTATATGCCCAACCATAGCAAATGCTGCCTCTGTTTTTTTCTCCACTGGGTGTGTCAAAAGTAAAACCACAATTATCACTAGCAGCCCAACAACTATCAGCATAAGGACCAGTACATTCAGCATAATTCCAATAATGTAACCAATCAGAACTTGGTCCAGATCTAAACTCCCAACCACCAAGTTTAAGAGTGTTTTGCCCAACAACAAATCTTAGTTCTTTTGTTTTTGCTAGATCTGTCCAATATTTTAAAGCAATGTATCCTTCTTTTGTAACATTATCTATTGTACTTATTTCTGGAATAACAGAATAATTATTATTTATAAAAACTTCTCTACTTGCTGCAGATAAATGATTTGGATTACTATTATTTTTATTTGTTGCAACAATTGCCCAACCACCACCATCTGTTGTCATGTCACAATAAACATCAAATAGAAAACTATCTATTTGTATTGGATAATTACCATCTGGCAAGTTAACAAATTTCTCTTTATAGGCCATACAACTTTTTTCAATACAACCAAGATAAGTGTAAGAAAGATTGCTGTTTATTTCTATTGGAATATATTTATTATCACTAGTAATTAAAACAACAGTATATTTTTTTTCTGGAGCACAATCTATTGTAAAAAGAGTAGATGAGTTTGGTGTTAAGTTAACTGATTCAGATAAAGTATAGATCTTATCTTCAAGTAAATAAAAGATAGGATGCTCTAATGACGGAATAATTTTGTATGCTATTATTTCAGTAGATGGCAGGTTTTTTGTTGTTATTAAATAAAAAGCATTATCTGAAACTTGTTTTGCTGTTATTAAACCAATATAACTTGTATCTTTTATTTTTGTTTGATCTAATTTCTCTTTTGAAAAACCTTTCCCCCATGTTAAAACAACAGTGATCAATATAACAGAGAGAACAACTAATAAAATTGTTGCGATCAATGGGGAAACAGATCTTTTATTAAGCATAATAAGAAATATAAAAGATCTAAAAGTTTATATTGTTATTTAAAAATAAATATGTGTAAAAGTTTTCATTTAAAAAAGATTTCTAACCATAAAATATATATGAAAATAGCAGTTATTAGTGATTGGCATCTTGGAGTGGATTGGGGTTCACAACTAGAAAAAGACTCTTTTTTTAATCTCAAAGAAGCATTTAAACAAATTGAAGAAAAAAAAGTTGATCTGATTCTAGCACCAGGAGATCTTTTTGATCAAAACACCCCAAATCAAGAGATTTTTTATGATGCTATAAACCTTTTGTCTGAAATAAATGTTGAAAATAATCTAGATCTTAAAAACCACTCAAATAGAACATTAAAAATACCAATGATCTCAATAATAGGTAATCACGAATACAGAGGAAAAGACCAAAAAAGCACTGTAGATATATTAGAAGCTATTGGTTTTACAACTTTTTTACATAAATCAAAAATAACAATTACAAAAGATTCGGAAAAAATAAATGTTTTTGGAATGAGTGGAATTCCTGACAAATATGCTTTAGAGGTATTAAAGGAATGGAATCCACAACCTATTGAAAATGAATATAACATATTAATGTTACATCAATCTATAAAAGAATATCTTCCTTTTGAAGATGATATGATCTCAACTATTTCCTTATCACATTTGCCAAAAGATTTTAATCTAATTATTAATGGTCACCTTCATTGGTCAAGCTTAGAAAAATTAGAAAATGGAACTACTTTTATTTTACCAGGATCAACCGTTACTACACAATTAAAAAAATTAGAAACTGGAAAAGAAAAGGGTTTTTTTGTAATTGACACTATTTTAAAAACTATAGATTTTGAAATAATTAAAAATGTAAGAAAAACTTATTATATTGATCTTAAATTTAATAAAGAAAAAACAGAAAACATCTTACAAAAAATAAAAGAAGAAATTAATAAAAAAATAATAGAAACAAAAAATGAAACAAAAAAACCACTTATAAGAGTAAGAATAAAGGGAGATCTAAATCTTGGAGAATATAATAAAGATCTAAACATTTCTAATCTAAAAAAAGAATATGAAGAAAAAGTTATATTATCAATAACTAATAACCTTGAAGAAAAATCATTAAAAGAAAGTATAGATAAATTAAAAGAAATACAATCTAAAGAAAATGTAAATATTAATGATACCTCTTTTGAGATCTTTTTTGAACAGATTAAACAATTACCCATTTCTTCAAATTTTGATTATAAAAGAATATATGATCTGTTAAAAAATAATAATATAGAAAAAGTAAAAGAAATATTAAGTAAATAACTTATCTTCTTTTGTTTTCTTTGGGTAAAACAGATATAACAGAATCTAAAATATTAATTACATAAGAATAAGCTTTTGATAGATCTTGTTCAACTGATTCAAAAACAGCTTTTTTAGAAGTATGTTTTTTTAAAACCTTTACTTCTTTTGAATATTCTGCCTGTAAAGAGTGGATTTCAGAAACTAGGTTTTCTCTTGCAAGAATAGGATCTTTATTAGAAAGATCTAAAAAATGTTTTTTTATTTTTAATACTTTTAAAGAAAAGTCTGTTTTTTCACCTAATAAAACAGATAATCTTTTATTTTTTATTTTATGTGTTATTATAGAATCGATAACTGGACTTATATCTTTTAGATATTTTGCACCTAGGGCTTTTGGTTTTATTCCTAAAAAACTTTTTAACTTACTAGAATTTTTTGCTGAGTTTTGTAAATTTCTTATAGCTGTTAATCCACTTGTTGGTTTTTTCATATATTCTCTCTCTTAAAATTATTTTATTATTAGATATTAGAAAGATTATTTTTAAAAATAGAGGTTATGGGTTTTTTATGGAAAAAAAGAAAGCTTTTTATAGAACATATGATATATATTATATATGAAATGCATTTCATATTATTTTTTTAATGTCATCTCCAACAAAACAAGATGGAATATTATAAGTTCACTTTATTCTGGAGAGAAATGTGTTTCTGATATCTGTAAAGAAATTACAGAAGAACAATCAAAAGTTAGTCATAATTTAAAAATATTAGCAGGGTGTAATGTTGTTTTTTCAAAAAGAGTTGGTAAAAAAATAATTTACAGAGTAAATAAAAAAACACTAGATCCCTTATTTTTAATAGTAGAAAAACATATGAAAAATAATTGTAAAAACGGATGTAAACAAAATAAAATTTGAGAAAATATGAAAAAAAGATATTTAGATTATGCAGCAACAACACCAGTAGATAAGAAAGTTTTTGAAGAAATGCAACCTTTCTTTTCTAAAGAATATGGAAATACTGCCTCTTTACATAAAATGGGCGAAATTGCAAAAGACGCTATGGAGAATGCTAGAGAAAAGATTTCTAAAAAAACTAATGGCAAAGACCACAAATTAATATTTACCTCTGGAGGAACAGAGAGTAATAATTTTGCTCTAAAAGGTCTTGCTTATGCAAATAAAGAAAAAAAACATATAATTACTACAAAAATAGAACATGATTGTGTTCTTAATTCTTGTAAATTCCTAGAAAAAAACGGATATAAAATAAGTTATTTACCAGTAGATAAAGAAGGGTTTGTTGATTTAAATAAACTGGAACAAGAAATAACAAAAGAAACATTATTGGTTTCAATAATTCATGGAAATAATGAAATTGGAACTATACAAAATATTAAAGAAATATCAAAAATAGTTCATGAAAAAAAAACACTTTTACATACAGATGCTTGTCAAAGTTTTACAAAGGTACCAATTGATCTTAAAAAAGAAGAAATAGATTTTATGACCATTAATGCTCATAAGATCTATGGCCCAAAAGGCGTTGGAGGGTTATTTGTAAAAGAAGGTCTAAAACTGGAACCATTATTACATGGTGGTGGACATGAATATGGAATAAGAAGCGGCACTAGTAATGTTTCTGGAATTGTTGGTTTTGGAAAATCTGTTGATGTTATTAAAGAAAAAGATATTTCACATATGGAAGAATTAAGAAATCAATTAATAAAAGGATTATCTGATATTGATGATTCATGGATTAATGGTCCACTAGGTAAAAAAAGATTGTGTAATAATGTAAATGTTACTTTTAGATATGCAGAAGGAGAATCTATTCTTTTGCTTTTAGATCACAAGGGAATAGAGGTATCAACTGGTTCTGCTTGTTCCTCTAATACATTAGAACCAAGCCATGTCTTAAGTGCTATTGGCCTTAGACAAGAAGACACACATGGATCTATAAGAATTAGTCTTGGTAAAGAAACCACAAAGGAAGACATTAAATACACAATTGAAACAATCACAGAGATAGTTGACCAATTAAGAAAAATGTCGCCTTTAAAAAAATAAAATGTGAAAAAACATATGGAAAAATATTCAAAAAAAGTTATGGATCATTTCTTAAAACCACATAACCTTGGAGAGCTTAAAAAAGCTGATTCTTTTGGAGAAGTTGGAGGATTAAAATGTGGGGATATTATGAGAATTTATATTAATGTTAAAAAAGATCCAAAGACAAAAAAAGAAATAATAACAGATATTAAGTTTAAAACACTTGGTTGTGCTGCTGCTATTGCAACATCATCAATGATTACTGATCTTGCTAAAGGAAAAACTCTTGAAGAAGCCTTAAAAATAACAAGAACAGATGTTGCAAAAGAACTTGATGGCTTACCACCAGTAAAAATGCACTGTTCTAATCTATCTGCAGATGCCTTACATTTAGCTATTAAAAATTATTTAGAAAAAAACAAGGTAGGTGATTTAATGAAAGTTGATGAACACACAAAACTTGGAAAAATAATTAAATTAAAAGGCATGGAAAAAATTTTAGAAAAATATAATGTACCTTGTCTTTCTTGCCCTATGGCAAAATTAGAAATTGATTCTTTAGAGATTGGAGAGGTTTGTGATAACTATGGTATTCCAAAAAAAGAATTGATTTTAGAAATTAATAAAAAACTTAAAGAAAGAGATAAAGCCATAAAATCTAAAAACAAATAATTAATTTATTCTTTTTATTTTTGTACCCTCTCTAGTAGCAACAATGTTTCTTAATTGTGCCTGATATTGACCTAATCTTATTTTTTCTACTTTTGTTAAGCCATAAAGCTGTTGTTTTTTATGAAGTTTATTTATTTTATTAACTAAGCTATTAACTAGTTTTTTTATAGGTCCACCAGGAAAAAAACCCTCTTTTCTTTCATAAGCTGGAATTGCTATACTTTTTTTTGCTGTTACTATTGTAGAATAATTTGAATCGATCTCTGGATTAATTACTTTTTTTATTTTTGTACCCTTTTCTAAAACTATACCTTGCTTACCAGAAATAAACTGAGTAGGTATATCTTTTGGGTGTAAATTATTTGGACCAAGATATCTTTTGTTAGAGTATTCTGGATTAATTATTTTTTTCTTTTTTCTTTTTGGTTTA
Source organism: uncultured archaeon (assembly GCA_964586355.1). Lineage (GTDB taxonomy): Archaea > Iainarchaeota > Iainarchaeia > Iainarchaeales > CSSED10-239 > JAKQTP01. Next base: position 25,478 of record CAZPGO010000011.1, on the reverse strand, counting down.
AATATTCTTAACATAAAAATCTTTATGGTATTATTGATAAAGTTCTTGCAAGCTCTTTTGGGTCACTAAAACAAACAAATCCATTTTGTTCTATTTTATAAATTATATCTTTTGTTTTCTTACCACCAATTGCAAGAACAAAAATAGGTTTTTTTGAATTAAGTTTTTTTAGATCTGTAATAATGGATTCATCAATTGCTGGCAATTGAAATAATATTAAAAGAGCAATTGCTGAAACAGATTTGTCCTCTAAACAAAATTTAATGGTATTAATAAATCTTTTATTATCAGCATCTCCAGTTAAATCAATTGGATTTCTTATTACTGCATATTCTGGAACTATTTTTTTTATTTTTTTTATGGTTTCAACACCTAGAGAAGAAAGAGAAATATTATTTAGATCTAATTGATCAGTAGTCAAAACACCAAAACCACCGCCATTAGTAATTATTTGAATATTTTTTATTTCTTGGTTTTTATATTTTGAAAAAACTTTTGCAAGATTAAAAAGATCTTTTATAGAATCAACAGAATACGCTCCAAACTGATCAATAGCTGAAAAGAAAACTTCACTAGATCCTGCAATTGCAGCTGTGTGACTTTTTACTGCTGTTGTTCCTTTTTGACTTACTCCGCCCTTAAGAATAATTACTTTTTTTGTTTTTGTTATGTTTTTTAAAACTCTTAAAAACTTATTTCCATCTTTAATTCCTTCAATATAACAAAGAATAACATCTGTTTTTTTATCTTGTCCAAGAAATTCCAAAAGATCTGACTCATCAACATCTAAGGCATTACCATATGAAATAAATTTGTTAATATTTAGATTCTCATAACTAGAAAGATCAAGTAAAGCAACACCTAGTGCCCCAGATTGAGAGATTATTGAAACATTGCCTGGTTTTGGAAGATCTATTTTTTCTCTAGAATTAAAAGTTGCATCTAAGTTATTTTCTAGATTTAGTATTCCTAAACAATTTGGACCAATAAGATTTATTCTATTTTTATCTAAAATTTTTTTTATCTCTAAAGACAAATTACTATTTCCAATCTCATCAAAACCAGCAGTAATCATTAAGATGTTCTTACAATTGGTTTTTGAAATTTCGTGAATAACTGATAAAACTGCTTTTGCAGGGGTTACAACAATTGCAAGATCTACATCTTTTATCTCTATTATTGATTTGTAAGCTTTTTTATTAAAAATTTTATCGTGTCCTGGATTAACATAAAATTTATTTCCAGAAAAATATTCTAAATTTTTAACAACTGTTCTTCCAACAGACCCTTCTTTTTCAGAAGCACCAATTATTGCAATACTTTTTGGATTAAAAAATTTGTTTAGATCTTTCATGTTTGTTTCACAAGCTTTAAAATAGTTTGTTGGTTATATTATTTGTTATTAAATAAATATATAAAACCTTTTATAATATATTATAAATACTAATTTATAAAAAAAAGAGAAGAAACATGAAAGACTTTGAAATAATCGTTTATGGTAGAGGGGGACAAGGAGCAAAAACTTGTGCACAACTAATTGCAGAATCGGCTTTAATTGATGGAAAATACATTCAAGCATTCCCTGAATATGGGCCAGAGAGAAGAGGTGCTCCTGTTAGATCTTTTGTAAGAATATCAGATAAACCAATAAGAATACATGAGCCGATCTCTAATCCTGATGTAGTTATGGTTTTAGATGATAAATTATTTAATAATATTTCTACATTAAAAGATTTTGATTCAACATACATTATTAACACCACTAAACAAAAAGAAAATTTTAAAGATCTAAAAAATAAAGAGATCTATACTATTGATGGATCTAGCATCTCTCAAGAACTGATTAAAATTAATAATCCTAGCACGGTGCTAATTGGAGTATTAATAAAAATAACAAACATAGTGACATTAGACTCAGTAAAAAACATTATAAAAAAAGAGTTTGAAAAAAAAGGCAAGTTGGAAGTTATAGAACCAAATATAAAATGCCTAGAAAAAGGTTATAATTATTAAAAATAGGAAAAAAACATGAAATCTAAAAAAATTGCAGGAGTATTACCAGCAAAAACATCATTAGAAAACAAAACAGGATCTTGGAGATCACAAAAACCTGTTTGGGATGAAAAAAAATGTATTCATTGTATGCTTTGTTATAATGCTTGCCCAGAAAAAGCAATAATGTTTAAAAAAGACAAAGATGGAAATATTAAAAGAGACAAAACAAAATTAGATTATTGTAAAGGTTGTGGAATATGTGCAAATATTTGCCCTGTTAAAGCAATAAAAATGGTTAAAGAGGAAGAAGATGAGTAAAAAAAATAAAACAGCAATGACAGGCGGAGAAGCAATAGCTTATGCTCTAAAACAAATAGATCCTGATGTATTTCCAATGTATCCTATAACACCACAAACACCAATAATAGAAACCTTTTCAAAATATCAGGCAAACGGATTAGTTAATACAGAAATTATAAGAACAGAATCAGAGCACTCAGCATTATCAGCAGCTATCGGTGCATCAGCTGCAGGATCTAGAGCAGTAACAGCAACAGCTTCTCAAGGATTACTCTATATGTTTGAAGCATTAGGAATTGCGTCTGGTCTAAGATTACCAATTGTTATGCCTGTAGCAAACAGAGCAATATCCGCACCAATTAACATACATTGTGATCATTCAGATAGCATGTCAGCAATAGATCAAGGATGGATGCAAGTTTATTGCCAAAATGCTCAAGAAGCTTATGATATGACATTATTTGGTTTAAGACTAGCAGAATCTGTTTATTTACCAATAATGGTTTGTATTGATGGTTTTTTTACAAGTCACAATCTTGAAAATCTTGACACATATGATGATATTTTGGTTAAAAAATTTATTGGAGAGTTTTCTCCTAGCTATAGTTTGTTAGACACAGATAATCCAATAACAGTTGGAGCACTTGCACTTCAGGATAGTTACTTTGAAATAAGAAAAGGAATGTTTGATGCTTTTTTAAAAGTTAAAGAAAATTACCAAAAGATCTCTAAAGAGTTTAAAGAAATATTTGATAAAGAGATTAATTTTTATGAAGAGTATTATGCAAAAGAATCTAAAACGGTATTAATTACTTTAAGCTCAACTGCTGAGAGTAGCAAAGATGTTATAGATAAATTAAGAAAAGAAAATAGATCTGTAGGACTATTAAGACCAATACTTTACAGACCATTTTTATATGAAGAATATTCTAAAGCTTTAGAAAATGCAGAAAATATTGTTGTACTTGAAAGAAGTGAAGGTCCAGGATCTAATTCTCCAATCTACAAGGATATTTTATTAACTGCTTATAACCATCTAAAAAACAAACCAAAAATAAGATCTTATGTTTTTGGTCTTGGTGGACGGGAGATTACTCAAAAAAATATTGAAGACCTTTTAGTCTCTGTAATAGATAATAAACCAAAAGAAAAAAGATATGTTGGAATAAAAGAATGATTATTTATGAATATAAAAGAACTTGCAGAAAGAATAGAAAAAAAAAATGTGATGGTGTCAGGACATAGAACCTGCTCAGGGTGCCCTATAGGAATAATCTCTAGAACTGTTGCTAGTGCTAGTGATGATCCTGTTGTTGTTTCGAGTGCAACATCATGTGCAGAAGTAACAACAACAATCTACCCACAAACTTCTTGGAATATGCCTTGGATTCATTCTGCATTTGCAAATTCTGCTGCAACAATTTCTGGAGTGGAAAAGGCTTATTTGGCATTAAAGAAAAAAGGGAAAATAAAAAAAGACATAAATTTTTTGGTAATTGCAGGAGACGGCGGATCATTTGATATTGGCTTATCCGCATTGTCTGGAGCTCTGGAGAGGGGACATAATTTTGTTTATCTTTGTTACACAAACGAAGGGTATATGAATTGTTTAAGCAAAGATTCATTAATTTATACAGAAAATGGATTAAAAAAAGTTTCAGAAATTATTGTAGGTGAAAAAGTTTATGCTTTTGATCAAAAAACTCATAAATTGGTTCTTAAAAACTGTAGTGGCGTTTTTAATAATGGCGTTAAAAAAGTGTATGAAATTGAAACATTTCACCACAATATTAAAGCAACAGGAAATCATCCTTTTTTAATTGTTGATAAAAAGCCTAGAGGCAAACCAAACACATTATTTTGGAAAACACTTACGGAATTAAAAAAAGGAGATCAAGTTATTACTTTAAAAAAATTAGAAGGGAAAAAAGCTTTTACTTTTGAAAAAATAAAACTTGTAAAAAAAGGAGATTACAAAGTTAATTGTATAAATAATGTTAAAATACCTATAAAATCAACCAAAGATTTAATGCTATTTTTAGGACTTTATATTGGCGATGGTTGGTCTAGAACAGAAAAAGGAGAAATTGGATTTGCATTACCAGAAGGCACAGTTGGTAGGGATAAATGTATCAAAGCATGTGAAAAAATATTTAAATTAAAACAAATAAAAACAGATAAAATATATATTTACCTATATTCAGTAAATATTGCTAAATTTATTGAATCATTAGGATTTAAACACGGTGCAAAAAACAAAATAATTCCGTCTTGGGTCTATACAATTCCTGACGATCAAAAAGAAGCGTTTATTGAAGGATTATTATTATCTGATGGGTATATTTATAAAAAAAAAAAAAAAGACAGTTGTAGATATCTTTCGGCAAGTAAAGAACTTATTTTAAGATTAAGATTATTATTACAAACATTAGATTACAGAGTTGGAAAAATAACAATTCAAAAAAGAGAAAAAGGCACATTTGTGGTTTATCGTCCGTTATTAAAAGATAGTAAATATTATAGCATATGTTTTAGTAAAAAATATCCTTGGAATATTGAAAAATATCCTACTCAATATAAATACCAAAACTTTTTAATTGGAAATAAAAATTTTGATACTGAAATTATAAAAAACATTAAAGAAATTGGCAAAGAAAAAACTTTTGATTTAAGAGTTGAAGGAGAACATAATTTTATTGCAGATGGAATTGTAGTTCATAATACCGGGAATCAAAGATCATCAGCCACACCAAAAGGAGCATCAACAAGTACAACTCCATCTGGAGTAAATTCTTATGGTAAAATAGAGTATAATAAAGATCTAACCCAAATAGCAATTGCTCACAATATCCCTTATGTTGCTCAAGTAAATCCTTATAACCAAATAGATATGTATAACAAAGCAAAAAAAGCCTTTGAAAAAAAAGGCCCAGCAGTTCTAATTGCATATGCTGCGTGTCCAACAAATATGAAAGCAGATCCATCACAAACAATTGCTATCAGTAAACTTGCAACAGAAAGTAATTTCTGGCCTCTTTATGAATATGAGGATGGAAAATTAACTATTAACTATAAACCAAAAAACAGAATATCTATTGAAGAATTTTTAAAAACACAAACAAAGTTTAAAGAAGTATTAAAGGAAAAAAATAAAGAGGTTTTGAGATCTATTCAAGAAGATATTGATAATAAATGGAATAGTTTACTAAGACAAGAAGAACTTAGTAAATAACTATTTTATAATATCATAAACCTCTTTTGCGATCTGTAATTCTTCATTAGTTGGAATTACCATAACTTTAACTTTACTATTTGGTTTTGAAATTATTGTTTCATGAGCAGAATTTGGTTCATCATCACAAAATAATTCTAGATAATTAAAATGATCTAAAACTAATTTTCTCAAATATGCAGATTTTTCTCCAATACCTCCTGTAAAAACAATAACATCGACACCATTCATTTCTGCAATATAACTTCCTATAAGAGAGACTATTCTTTTAACTAAAATATCATTAGCTAGTTTTGCATTAACCTCTCCAGCCATAGATAACTCTTCAATTTTTCTGTGATCTGCACTTATCTGACTAATACCTACTAGCCCTGATTCCTTGTTTATTAAAGTTTTTATTTGTTCTTTAGAATAACCACGCTCTAAAAGAAAAAGAATAATTTCAGGATCAAAGCTTCCACTTCTAGTACCCATAGGAAGCCCATCTAAAGGAGTAAAGCCCATAGAAGTATCAAAACTTTTTCCATTTAAAATAGCACAAATGCTTTGACCATTTCCTAAATGACAATTAACTATTTTTAATAAATTATAATCTTTATTTAATAATTCGCTTGCTTTATAGGACACATATTTATGACTAATTCCATGAAAACCATATTTTCTTATCTTATATTTATCATATAACTCTTTTGGAAGACCATAAAGATAGATTTCCGGAGGGATTGTTTGATGAAAAGCGGTGTCAAATACAGCAAATTGTTTTGCATCTTTTAATTTTTCTTTTAAGATCTCTATATATTCAATATTTACTGGATTATGTAAAGGTGCTAAAAAAGAAATTGCTTTTAGATGTCTTAACATAGAATCTGTTATCTCTGTTGTCTGGGAATAATCTTCTGCTCCATGAACAACTCTGTGTCCAATGTATTTTATTTCTGAAAAGTCTGAGATTATTTTTTTTTCAATTAACTTTGATAAAAGATCATCAACGATAGCTGAATGGTTTTTAATTGTTTTTTCTTCTGTTTCTTTGGAATCCTTTATTGTAAGTTTTAATTTTACTTTGTGATCTTTTCTATTTAGACCATCATAAAGTCCTTTAATTAAAACATCTTGAGAGATGGGATTAATATATTGAAATTTTAAAGAACTGCTGCCTGCATTAATTACTAATATGTTCATATTTAATCATGTTTTAGAAAAATATAAAATATAATTTATCTTTTTTTTATTCTTTGTTTTGGAAATAATAAAACATTTTTTTCTGAATCTAATGTTTTTTTCTGTTCTAATATTAATTTAGTTACATCTTCAAGGATCATGCCTTTTAATGCTATTTTAGAATTATTTGTGACACTTTTTTTTTACCATTATACTTTTTTTTATTCTACTCATTTTTTTGGGGTTAATCTTAAAGGCATATCAGACTTCATTTTTTTCTTTTTAATAATATATAGATTATAATTTTTTAAAATTTCTAAAAAAACAAAAATAAATTAATATTTTTGCTTTTGTCTTTTTTTAGAATCTGTAATCTCAGATCTTTTTCTTTGAATTGAAAAACGACGGTTTCTCTCTTTTAAAAAATTTTCAACATCTTCTACAGAAACTCCTCGTAGATTAGGCGATGTATTTTCTTTTCTTTTTTCTCTAACAATTGGTTTTTTTGATGCTGTTTTTAGTTTTACTGTTTTTAGTATCTTAGGTGGCATTTTATCAAATCCTCTTTTTTTTATTATGTTAAATAATATATATTAAAAACAATTATATTTATATACTCTTTTAAAGACACTTTAATTTATGAAAACTGAAGATCTAAAAAACATATCTCTTTTTAAAAAAATAATTCTTGGAATACAGATGCTTTGTGTGGCTTTTGGAGCTGTCGTATTAGTGCCATTATTAGTTGGTATAGATCCATCAATCGCATTATTTACTGCGGGGTGTGGTACTTTAATATTTCATATGATTACAAAAAAAAAAGTTCCTATATTTTTAGGAAGTTCATTTGTTTTTATTGCTCCAGTTATTAAAGCCATAGAACTTTATGGATATTCTGGAGCTCTTTGTGGGATTATGGGTGTTGGTGTTACATATATGTTGGTCTCATTAATTGTAAGACAAAAAGGAATAGAATTTATTCAAAAAATATTTCCATCAATAGTAATAGGGCCAGTAATTATGATCATAGGCTTAGCACTTGCAGGAGTTGGAGTTGAAATGGCAAGTAGTAATTGGGTTCTTGCTGGTATTTCTTTAATGACTGCGATCTTTGTAACTATCTTTGGTAAAAAAACAATAAAATTACTGCCTGTCCTTTTTGGAATTATTGCAGGATATTTAACAGCAATTATTTTAAATAAAATAGATTTTTCTCCAATAATAAACGCACCTTGGTTTTCATTACCAGCATTTAGTGCACCAGTATTTAATCTATCAGCTATTTTATTTTTAGTACCAGTTGCAATAGCACCAATAATTGAGCATATTGGGGATATTTATGCAATTTCCAAAGTTGCAAAAAAAGATTTTGTAAAAAATCCAGGAATAAAAAGAACTTTACTTGGTGATGGGTGTGCTACTTTTTTTTCAGGTATGTTTGGAGGAACACCAGTTACAACATATTCAGAGGTTACTGGTGCAATAACTCTTACAAAAATAACAGACCCTATGATCCTTAGAATTGCAGCAATTACTGCGGTAATATTATCCTTTATTGGAAAAATGAGTGGTTTTTTAAGAACAATACCAGAAGCTGTTCTTGGAGGTATTATGATTCTTTTATTTGGAATGATAACTATTGTTGGAATAAAAACAATTATTGATTCAAAAGTAGATCTTAACAAAACAAAAAATATGGTAATAATATCTGTAATGTTAATTCTAGGAGTTGGAGGGGCTATAATAAATTTTGGAGGCACCTTTAGTCTTGGAAGTGTTGCTCTTAGTAGTGTTGTTGGAGTAATATTAAATGCAATACTTCCAAATAAAAAAAATTAGTAAAAAAAATTATAAAAAAATCTCTTTTTCAATTTTTTCAGGAAGATATTTTTTTGCAACAAAGTCTAATGATTTGTTTGCTAAAGCCTGTTGCTCAATTCTTATTTTTTTATCAATTGCAAGCTTTAGTTCTTTTTGCCATTCATTTGATTTAAACCAATCATAGCTCATTAATTCTTTTGCTCTTTTAATATCTCCATCTTTCATTTTTTCAGTAACATTTTGCAAACCATAAGTCTCAACATCTGTTAAAGTCATACCAACATATTTAGCATCAGGAACAGCTAAATATTTGGAATGTGCTGCTAGAGCCATAGATCCACTTTTAATTACTGAATAAATATACCAACCATATGGATCCCCATCAGTAAAAACAATAACAGGAAGATCATATTCATATCTTAATCTATGTATTAACCTTCTTGCACCTCTTGCTGCTTGGCCCCCGGTCCCTATTAATATTGCTTTGTGTGATTTGGTGTATCTTTCTTCAATAAGCCTGTTATACATCGCAGCAGTTTCAATAACTAAAACTACTTCTGCATTAACATCAACTATTTCAATTTCTTCAGGTTCTATTCTAGACATTATAGACCAGCCACCACGACCAAGGGTGTTACAATTAAAAACATCTCCATCGTGTTTTAGATCTTTTAAAGTAATATCCCCATATAAAGATCCTTTAGACTCTGCATGAAGACCTAACTTTTCTCTTATGGTGTTTGCAGCATGCTCAATATCAACAATTACTTCATTAGATTCATTTTGCCCATCAAAAGTGTTCTCCTTGGTGTTAGCTACTGTTCTTTTTAGTTCGTAGTAGATTTCTCTGATTGATGCTGTTTTTCCTTCTTTTAAGTATTCATTACATTTGTCATTAACTAACATTGTCTGCATAAACTTTCTTGCAGCACCAAGATTTAGAAAAGGTCTTGCAACTGTCTTATCTCCTAACTGAATGTATTGTTTCTCGTCATCAAAGTAAACATTACTAAGTCCTCTGACCTTTGTCACAAAGGTTGGTTGTTGATTAGCTTTTATTTGATCAACAATATCTTTTGCGATTTGAAATGTTTTTCTTTCAATATCCTTAGTTGTTTCTACTTCAAATTCTTCTAAAACTTTTTTTTTCGGTTTTGATTTTGTCATAAATTATCACTTATTCATTAATTTCATCATCTTCAATAACCTCTTCTTCAACAACAGCTTCGTCTTTAGAAGAGGGAACTTCTTCTTCCATTTTTAGTTTTTCTAAAACCATGTTATTTAGATTTTTTAATAAAAGCTCTTTATTATTATCTCCTGTTGTATGAACTAAAGCCTCTACAACATATGGAGCATATTTTCCAAAAACTTTTCTTTTTTCTTTTTTTTCTGCTTCTCTTTTTTTCTCAATAATGTATATTCCTACTCTTCTTGCAACATCCATTACTGCCAACTTAATTTCATTAACAATGTCATTATCATCAGAGACAGCAGATTTTCCTGCAGATGTGTAAGGGATATGAACAGAGATTAAGTTCACAAATATTGATAATGGACTAGAATCAAAATTAGAGATACCATATCTTTTCCAATCTACAGATTCAACAGTTTTTGTAATTGCACAACCTCCAGCATCAAACAATAATGGGGCTTTATTTGCAAATCTTATTATTTCAGAGGTTCTAACTTCTTCTTTTTTTGTAACCCCTTTTTCTACTATCTTTTCAACACTTACAAGTCTACCAGCGCCACCACCATAAGCAACACCAGCCTCAACTTGAAAAGCATATCCTCCTTGGTAAACCCCTGGTTTTCTTGTTACCACGGACAAAAATTCTGGACTAACAATTGATTTTAAAGATTTTTTTATTTGATCTTCACCTATTGGCACAAGATTATCTGTGCTTGGAGCAATAAATTTTGTTTCTTTAATAGCTTTTACAAGATCTTCTGCTTCTTCCCAACTTAGAGATCTAGGATCTTTATTTAGATCAAAATGAACTATTTTTTGGATGTTATCAATTGATGTTTGACCAACCCTATCAAAAGTTGTTGCTAAAAAAGAATTTACTTTTCTTGCACTAGCATGTCTAGCATAACTTAAAAGTTCATCTACTGTTGTTCCTCTTGGGTGTGGTTTTACTGCTTTTGGTATTCTTGGTAGTTTTGTTACTGTTCTTGTGTATTTTGTAATCTCTCCATTAGGGTCTTCAAAAAAAAGAGATAAATGAGGATTGGATATTGCTGTTCTTCTTAAATATTCATCAACACTGTTTTGACCTTTTTTGTAAATTATTTCTTTAAACTTACATTTGATTGCAAGACCTCTATATTTATTTTCTAAATAATGTTTGTTTACAACCTTTGGAGTGTTTGTTTTACTATCAATAGAAATTTCTAGAGAACTTGTTTTACCTTTACTGGTTCCGGAAATAACTTTTGTTGGTTTTCCAGTAGTCATTTGAGATAATAAAATAATTCCACTAACACCAATTCCTTGCTGACCTCTAGTTTGAACCAGTCTATGAAATTTGGTTCCTGCAAGTAATTTACCTAAAGCACTTGCTATTTTGTCTTCTGGAATGCCTGGGCCATTATCTTTTACTGATATCTCATAGTATTCTGAGCCTATTTCTGATAGCTTTACTTCAATTTCTGGAAGCAACCCCGCTTCTTCACAAGCATCTAAGGAATTGGTTACTAGTTCGTGTATAATTGTTGTTAAAGATCTTTGTTTTCCAGAAAGACCTAACATCTGTTTGTTTTTTTTAAAAAAGTCTGCTACTGAATGTTCCTTAAATTCAGTAAATAATTCATCAGCATCTAATTGATTTATAACATCTTTATCTTTAATAGTTTTTTCTTTACTCATTTCTAAATCCCTTCTAATATTAAAAATAGCTTAAATATATTTATATAAATATATTATAGTCAAAAAGATTTAAAAATAGTAGTTCTTTTTTTATTTAAAAAATAAAAAAAATCATTTAAAAGAAATATCATCAATTTTTTCAGTAACATTATCTTTAACTATTCTATTTCCTATGGTGTTTCTCACTTTTGATCTTTTTAAGATCTTAAAAACTGCTGTGTGTTTTGCACCATTAATCAAAGACTCAACAATCTCCATGATCTCTCCCATGTAATCAGATCTTGCTATAATTGCTACTGTTTTTCCATAAACTGCTAAAAAACACCCATATTTTTTTTCAATTATGTTTTTTATGCTTCCATCTCTACCTATTATTCTTCCTTTTATCTGATGAATTCTATTGGTGTTTTTACCAATAAAGTTTTCAATGGACATAACTTCTAAGGTGTTGTCTCCCTTTAGAATATTAAAAGCATTTTCTGGAGAAAAACCTCTAGAGATTGCAGTAATTACTTTTTTTGCATTATAGACATTATAATAATTGCTTTGACCAACAATTACAATTTCACCAGTATGACTATCAATCTCTAAAGCTACATTAGTTTTTTTTTCAATAAGTTTTTTTGTTTCTCCATCATGACCAATAATAATTGGCAATCTTTGATGATTAACTTTAATTATTTCTTCCATAACTTTTCCAAAATTTTAGTATAGTTTATCACTATAAAGTATACAATCAACTAGTGACCAAATATAAAAACCAACAGGAACAACAATTGTCCAGCAAAGTAGTACTGATAAAGAAACACCTACCCAAAATTCGGTTTTTCTATTTTCAAAAATATACAACCAAGCAAACACTCCAAAAAATATTGCTAATATTATTAGAGTTAATGGTCTTTTTTTTATTTTACTCATTTTTATTAACCTCGCTTTTGTACAATTCCTTTTTTTTATGTTTTAGATCTTCTAAAAACTGCTCATAAGTTATTTTGTTTTTTGCTCTTTTATTTAGAAAATCAGTAATATTAATTATGTCTCTTTTTAAAAAAGCTTTTGCTTTTGGGTGAGTGTGAACAACAGCTTGACCCATATCTATTATTGTTATTTTTTGAGTTTCTGGATCTATCAAAATATTATATGGACTAAAATCTGCATGAACTATCTTTGCACCATATAATAGTTTTGCATAGTTTTCTATTATTTGTGAATAAACATGCTCAAAATCATATTTTCTAAACTTAATTAACTTTGGATGAGGATTACCCTCTTTTGTTCCAACCAAGGAAAGAATTAAAATGTTTTTTTCTCTTGCTATTGGTACCGGAACAGAAACCCCATTGTTAATTGCAAGAGTAAGATTCTTATATTCTTTACTTGCCCATATTAAAAAAAGATTTCTTCTTTCATTTTTTATTTTTTTAAATCTATAATCTCCTTTAATATATTTACCAAGTTTTTTAAAATTAGAGGTTTCTATCTTATAGATCTTTGCAACCAAATAAGTTTTATCAATATGCCCTAAAAAAGTAATTGCTTCTTTTCCTGATGCTATTGGTTCATCAATAGAATCTATTATACCATTACTTGATAATTTAAATAAGGCCTCATGAACAGTATTATCAAAAACATAACCTTCTATCTTTTTTATTGGAAGCATTTTGATCTTTTTTTATATTATTCTTTATTGTCTGAATCTGGTAACTCTTTAATATCAGAAGAAGATTCTTCTTTTTGAGGGGTGTTATTTTGTGGTAAATATCTTGGATTATTAGAGACCTCATCATGAGTAAACGCATAAAGTTTTGTTAATTCTCCACGCCTTTCTAAAGCATTTTTTTGAAAACCTTGATATCTCCAAACAACATCTGCTTTGCTTGGTTGAAAGTCCCAAAGTTTAATAATAACAATATCATTTGTTTTTATCCAGATATGTCTAAACATCTTTCCAGGAATTCTACAGATCCTTTCTGTGGCATCTTCACAAGCAACTTTTACTTGATTTGTTCCCATTAAATTAGTTATTTTGCCATACATTTCTAGATCTTTTCTAAAAGGAGTTCTTAATTTTTTAAACTCATTAGTTGGATCAAAGGCAGGGTTTGGTGTTCTGTTTTTATTAAAGTGTTTTTGCATTTTTTTATATAACCTCCAAAAGTTTTTTTAAATTTTATAGATTTGAATATGTGGTATATTTTCTATATAAATAACATCCTCTTTAGTAATTATGTTTTTTGAAAGTAAAAGATCACAAACCCTTTTTCCAAAAACATTAACTTGATTTGCTTCAGATACAAAATCAAGAATTTCTTTTTTTGTAAGCTTAGTAGAACCATAAAAACCTGAGCGTATATGTATCTTGACATCATTAAAGAGAATATTTTTCTCTAAAAGCTCAAAATCACAACAAGCAAAAATCTTTTGCCCAGCATATTTATGTATTTTTCCAATCATATTAAAAATAAGTCTATAATTTTGGTAAAGCAGATATTGCTCCACATGCAGAGCATTTTAACACCTTTATATTGTGTTGTGTTATTATTGTGGTGTCTGGTTTTTTACATTCAGAACACAAAACAAAAGCATTAATGAATTTTTCTAATATTAAATTAATTTTTTGATTATCAAATGCACCGTTTAATACTAATGATTGATTGTTTACTATTGTTGAAGATGTGCTGATCTCCTTCATAACAAACTTATATAATAAGTTTTGATCTCTATCAAGATCTTTAGCACATTTTATGAAATTCTTCCAGATTGTTTGTTTACCTTGTATCATTGAAATAGCGGTAGGCATTTCATATCTTACAGACTCTTTTGCCTTTTGTGGTAAAGACATATATAGTCTATCCAGTAATTGATTATAATTTAATTCTAATTTTGGTAAAGAGGGTTGCTCTGTTTTGGACTTTGTCATATAATATATATATATGGATTTATTTTAAAACCCTTTTATTTTTGTAAATAAAGAAAGGTTTTTATAGAGTATATTGTTTTATATTCCATAATAGAAGAAGATATAAAAAAAGATCTATTATAAAGAAGGCAAAATAATATGAACCAGAAAAAAAAGAAGAAAGAAAAGTTTAATCTTTTTAGACCAAGTAAAATAAGTTTGTATTTGTATGTTATTATTTTAGGAATAATACTTGTTTTTGGAATATTAAATATAGTTTTTAGAGATGCAACTTTAGATTATGAAGAAGACGCAATAAAAAACTGTGTTGCTCTTTGTAAGCAAGAGATAGCAAAAGGCAATTTGCTTGAATCTGGTCCCTGTCTTTCAGAAAATGTCGCCTTAGGTTGGGGTTGTGATGTTGTTCACTCGCCAAGAGTTAGCTTTTTAGATGATCAAAAAGAAAATATGTGCAAAAATAAAGATGGGAAAATAAAATATCTTGTTGAAGTTACAAAAACTTGTGAGTTTGTAAGAACAAACAGTGTTAGTATAGTAAAATAAAATAAGAAATAACAATAACTAATATCATTAAAAAAACCTGAATAGGTAGTGCTGGTAAAGCATTTATCTTTTTTTTATCTAAAATATAAAAAGTTAATAACATACCAGAAATTGCCGCAACCCACACAAAAAAAATTGGTATTAATGTTGTTACTAAACTAAATTTTCTAATTAAGATATTAAACAAGCTAGCAGAAACAGCTAAAGGGATAGCAAAATCGCCACCACCAAGTCTATACACTCTTTTTTTTGAAGGTAGTAAAAATATTAAAGAAACTTTTTTTGAAATTATTAGTTTTGCTAAAGAAACCATGTGCTTGGTGTAAAATACAGCAACAATATCATAAACTGCTAATAAAAATAACAAAGCAATTATTGGAACAAGACCTAGCCCTAACCCTAAGAGGGTTCCAGCACCTGCTAAAGAAACCCCTAACACAAAATTATTAAACCATAATTTTATTTTTTCAGATTCAAATAGATTTTTAAAAAATAATAAAATACCTGCTAAAAAATAAGCATGTAAAAAAGGTAAAAAGATCTCAAAAACAAGACCCATAGCAAAAAACAAAGCAAAAAATTCAAATAGATAGATATATTTCCCGCTTTTAAAAAGTTTTTTCATTAACAAGATCATCAAAGTTAAAAATAAAATATAGCCAACAATAAACAAAGCATTATAGATGCTATTAGGATCTCCAAAAACAGATAATTGCAGATCTAATAAAGAATAGTGGTGTGCAACAAAAAGCCCTAAGATATGCACAGCTAAAAATAAAATAATAAAATTTAGTATAAACCTTTTATCATGTATTGCTGATTGTTTTTTCATATTTTTTCAAATTAAAATAATATAATAATAGTTATCACAAAATATTAAAAACAGAAAGTTTTTATGGAAATAATAGTAGACAATTTGCTCTAATTAAAAGTGATATCAGACAACATAATAAAAATATTTGAGAGCCTTTTCTTTCTGTTAAAAACTATTGAGTCATAAAATTCGTTGCTTTATAAAAACCATTTTTTGGCTCATATATATCCCCTGATTTTTTTAGTTTTATAATAGCATCAACCAATTTATCTTTTTTAATATTCTCTTGCTCAGTTAATTTTTGTAACTCAGAAATATCCACAGGAGCACCATCAACACTTAACTCTTCAATTAATCTCAAAACCTTTTTTAAAAATGACCTCTCACTAGTACTGTGTCCACTACTTATGATATCAATATCTATTTTACCGGTATCAAGATCTGTAGAAGTTTGCTCTAAAGAAGTCTTAAAAATCCTTATAGCTCTTAGAGCATCATCAATTTCTATTTTGTCTTTTAGTTTTATTCTTGCACTTGCTTCTGCCAACCTTATTAAACCTTCTAGCTGTCTAGGGGTTGCTGAAAAACTTTCCTGGGCTCTACCAATATCTCTTAATTCAATATAATAATTAAGTATTTTATCAGAAGTTTCTTTTGTCAAAATAGGTTTAATATTTTGTCTTGCATAAGCAACATATTTTTTAAAAAGGGTTGGGTCTACTTTTGGCAAAACCTTTTGCTCTATATCCTCAAGCTCTTCTTTAGAAATAGATTTAGAAGAATCAGTTTGTGCTAATTTCTCTGCAGCCTCATGAACTTCCATGATTTTACTTCCCATTTCTATATCAAGCTTTCTATTTAATGAATCTCTTATTATAAAATAAAGATCAAATCTTGATAATAAAGAAAAAGGAAGATCAATCTGCTCGATTGGATTCTTAAATTTATCAAATCTGTTTAGTTTTGGGTTTGCTGCGGCTAATATTGAGGTGTCTGCTCTAAACTTAGCATATAACCCAGCCTTAGATACAGAAACTGTTGACTGAGCCATGGCTTCATGAAGAGAACTACGATCCTCAGCCTCCATCTTATCAAACTCATCAATCATTGCAATACCACCACTAGCAAGAACAACAGCACCAGCCTTTAATGTCCAACCGCCTTCTCCAAAATCGTCTTTTACAGCACTAACAGTTAGTCCTGCACCAGAAGCGCTTTTTCCTGCAACATAAATGCTTTTTGGAGCAATCTCTGAACCATATTTTAACAATTGACTTTTACCAGTAGAAGGATCACCAACTAACAACACATGAATATTTCCACGAAGATCTTGCTTTCCAACCTTTTTTTTCACACCACCAAACATCTGAAGCATTATTGCTTCTTTTACTATATCGTGTCCATAGATTCCTGGAGCAATAGATCCTGATAACAATTCATAAATATTATCTTTTCTAGAAAGTTGTTTTATCTCTTCAACCTCTTCTGGAGAGATCTTTAATTCATCAAATTCTTGATCGACTTTTTCGATATGGTTTGCAACCATATATTTCTGATAAATGTTTGAATCGTTTGATTTTGGTGGTTTAAGTTTAACAATACCAGTAATAATTATCTTATCACCAGCAGAACACAAATTTACAAGATCCTCAGATAAAAACACTTCCATATGGCTTGCTTGTTCACTACCTTTTAAGCTTTCTAAGGGTTCTTGAACTTGTATTTTTTGATAATCAATAAATTTACTTTGTTCTAGATCTATATCAAACTCTCTAGACTTACATTCACACATTACAGGTTTTTTTATTTGTTGACTTAGTTGTTTAATATCATAACTGTTTTGACATCTTCTACAAACAAAATGAGCAACAGTCATTTTTTCTAATCTTTCTGTTATTTGTCTTACCATTCCTTCAACAGAAATTAATTTTCCTATACACTCAGAACCAACATTTCTTATACTTATTTTTGATTCTTCAGGAAGATTAAAAAATCTAATTCTAGGCTCAAAATCCACATCAGCTTCTTGCTCTAAAACACCAACATCAATTCTTTTTAGTGCTTCATTTGCAGCATCAATCATTGTATGTGGATCTTCTATTAATCTTTCTGCAAGAGTTAGATCATAGGCTTCTAGTTTTTTAAAATCTATTTCTATTGATTTTTGATCAGGATAATTAGCAGCAAGAAACTCAACATCTCTTTTATAAACGGCTTCAAGAAATTCTTGAAAAATATCAATATATTCTTCAACAGCTATGTTTGTGCTTGTAGGTTCTTGAAAATCTACAAAATCTTCTTGAAAATCTTTGTCAGCCATAAAATCACATATAATATATAGAGTGTTTCTTTATTAAGTAAAACATATTTGAAAAACAAAAACAAAAAATAAAAGTGCTTATTTTTTATTACCGGAAGTGTGGGGGTAAATTTTCTAGAAATGGTTAGTAACTTGATAGTGTATAATTATTTTTCTATAAAACACCTAATTTCTTAAGAATCTTTTTATGAATTTTTTTAATAGTTAAGATCTCTTTATTTCTATTTTGACAATTAATTACTATCCATTTATAGATCTTTGAAACCCAAAGACCAGAATCTGTAGCTTCTTTTAAATGGTTTAGATCTTTTTCGTGAATATCATTACTTTGAATAATATTATCATGTCTTGCTTGTTTTTGTGTTGCTAGTTTTGAAGAAATGGAAGAATCTAAATATAAAAAAATTACATGATTTGGTTTAGGGATGTTAAAGATATCAAACTCCAGATTAACTAGCCACTTAAGAAACTTTTTTCTTTCCTTAAGGTCTGATATCTTTCCTGCTTGGTGAAGCATGTTTGCTGTTGCATATCTGTTACAAAGAATAATATTTTTTTCCTCAATTGCTTTTTTCATCTCAAAAGATGCAGCATAACGATCACAAGCATAAAATATAGAAGCTCTGTAGGCACCCACCTCTTTTGCAGATCCAAAATCCCCATTAAGATATTCTTCAACTAAAACTGCTGATTTTTCACCATATCTTGGAAAATCAAAAAGAGCCACCTTTTCTCCAAGATCTTCTAAATACTGTTTTAAGAGGTTTATTTGTGTGGTTTTTCCACAACCATCACTTCCTTCAATAACTATTATTTTCCCTCTTAGTTTTTCTGTATTCATTTTAGTCACTCTTTAGTCTAAGCTTATTTCTCTATTTTCAGAAATTATTTTTCTTATTCGTTTAGTATCAGTAATATTTTCAGCTACCATTTTATTAATAATATTTAATCTATATTCAATAACTTTTTTTAGATCTGTTTTTTTAATATTTAATAAATCACAAACCTTTTCAAAAAAACTAGAAGCCATAAAATTTATTTTTTCTGAATTTTCTTTAGAATAGATCTCATTAGTAGTAATATTACCTATTTTTGAGATCTCAGATATTTCTGAAACAAATCTATTTATTTTTCTATTAACATATACTTTTTTTAAAGTAACAACAACATTTAACAAAGACAAATAGTTTTGATCTATATTAAATGGATAAGAAGATAACTTGTTTAGTAAATCATTAACATTATTACCATGTATTGTAGACAAACAACCCTCGTGACCTGTGCTCATAGCTAAAAACAAAGCTCTTACTTCTTTTCCGCGAGTTTCGCCAATAATTATTCTATCAGGTCTCATTCTCATAATATTTACTGAAATATCATAAAGACTATTTTCATTGGAAATGTTGCTAGATAAACAAACATAGTTTTCAAAATTACTATAATCAATTTCTAAAGTATCCTCAACACCAATAATTCTAGAGTCAGAAGGCACAAAATCTAATAAAGCATTTAACAAAGTTGTTTTACCTGTGCTAGTTCCACCACAGATAAAAAGATTTGCTGGTTTTACATTTAGACCATCTATAGCTATCCAAAAATAGGTTGCAATTTCAGGAGTAATCTCTTTATTTTTTATTAGATCTATAATGTTTAATGGTTTTTTTAGATATTTTCTAATAGTTATAACATTAAATCCAGATATTGATTTAGAAACTATATTTATTCTAGATCTATCCGGCAATATTCCATCAATAAACTCTCTAGTATCAAAGTCTGTTGATAAAGTGTCTTTTAAATACTTAATAAATTCTGAATAATTTCTCTCTTCAAAAACAACATTTGTTTTATAAAATTGATTATCTCTAGAAAAAACAAACACCTTATCATAATCATTTATCATTATTTCTTCATAATCATTAGAAGTCATTAACTTAGAAAGCTCTCTATAACCTATTAAATAATCCACAAGATAATTTGCAAATTCAGAAATTAAATATTTAGAAAAGGTTTTTTTTGTATTCTCTATAATCTCAGGAGCAGCTATATTTTTGGTATCTATTTTAGATAATAAATTTAAAAAATTATTTTTATTTAAAGAAGATAAATTTTTTAAAAAATAGGGCTCAAAAATATTTTGGGAAATCTTTTTTTTTGAAAAGATTTTTTCTAAAATTTTATCATATTCTTTATTTTTGTAATCTATATTTTTTAACATTTAAAATCTTTTTTCCTCTTAGTTTTTCTGTATTCATTTTTTTTTTATTTTAGACCTTAATTTATTTCTAAAGAATTAACCATAAATTCTACTGCATTAGAAAAATTATTTAATTTAGCTCTTCCAGTAACAATTACTTGTTTACCTAATATCTTTTTTTCTGCATTTAAGAAAAGATTTTCTTTTTCTTCTTCTGATAGTTCTTTTTTCAGATCTTCTTTTTTTACTGAGAATAGATCTTCTACTAAACTTCCAAACATGGTTAGCTTTATAGTTCCATTACCATCATCTAGTTCCATACTAGAAAAGATAATCACATCAGGATCTACATTAGTAGCACAACTTTCACAAATAAAATCAGTTTCGTTTATTAGACTTACTCTTTCTTTACAAACAGGACACTTAAAAGATCTTAATTTATTTCTATTTACTGAAATAATTGTTCCTTCTAACTTATAGGACTTATCAGGCTCTAGATCATTTGTTTTTCCTAACTCATAATCAGAAGACAATAGTTCACTTAATGGGGGGATTGTTACTTTTGGAGTTTTTGGATTTTTTTTAATAGTTGACATAAAGTTTAGATGAAACTCTAGATCATAAAGACCATCCTTTGCCATAATATTACTTAGTTTTACTAGATCTCCTTTAGAAAAACTATCAGAAACAACTTCAGCCCATGGATCCCAAGCCACACACTTGACAGATTTTTTTCCATCACTAATCTCAAAATTAGTTACAAACTTTTCTCTTTCTTGAGAGGTAAATGATTTTTTTGGATAGATTACAGTTATTCTTCCAACAGTTTCAATTGGATCTTCACTACTAGTAGCATCACTAACAGAGATAAAAGAATTTTTTATAGAAATATTTGTATTTGAATTTTCTGGATTTTTTATTATTTGTCCACCAGCTCTTAGTGATATTTCTACTTTGTCATTATAAGTACTAATAAAAGCATCTTTTACTAATATTAGATCATTAACCTCAAGATCTAACTCATCAATTACAGAGGCCTTTTCATTCCATAAGTTTAGTTTTAATAGATTATCCCCATCATACAAATAAATAGATTGAATCTTACCATCAGATCCATCTTTTGCTTTATATTTTTTTATTGGAGGTATAGATCTTATTCTTGCATATACAGAAACAGAATCCATATCAGAGTTACTTAATATTTCTGAAATAGTTGTGTTTTGAGAAACTTTGTTTTTTAGATCTAAATTTACATTTAGTTGTTTAGAAAGCATTATGTTAGCACCAACATCGCTTAATAGACCCTGATATTTTTCCTTAATCTCCGATATTTTGCTTTGAAGCTCAGAATCAGAAAGACCTGTTTCTGTTTTTATTATTTCATAAATTTGTTCAGCAGTTAATTGTGTCATAAATAATCCCTTTTTATATGTTTGTGGGCTATTTTACTAATCTTTATAAAATAGAACCTAAATATATTATTATAGGAAAAGGTTATAAAAAAGATCTTAAGAGGGGGGTCCTGTCAGATCTGTCCAGTGGGTGAAAAACATGTTGTTTTTTAAAAAAAAGAGTGTTGATGATAGAAAAAAAGAGATTTATCAAAAATTTATGGAAAATAAGAAAATCTCTAGAGCAGATATTAGATTTATGAAAGAAATGGATTGGCACCCTATTGATGAGTTAAATTTAAAGCCAAAAATAATAAAAAAAATAGTCTTTTAAAAAAAAGGAGTTATTAAACCAAAAGTTCCAAAAATTAAATCTAAAAAAATAGAAATTTATTTTTAATATTCTATTTATTCAATAAAAAAAATATAAAACATAAATTAATTAATATCATTAATAATCTTTATAGGCATAAATCAATAAAAAAAAGCCACTAAATAGCAAAGAAAAAAAGGCATTAAAAAAAGATCAGTTTAACTTGTAACAAAAAAAGAATAAACTAAACAAACAATTTTTAAACTTTATAATAATTCTGATCAAGCATATCAAAACAAATAAATATAAACTAATTTACCTTATATTATAGATATATAATAAATATAAAAAAGATCAAAAATGAAAATAGGAAACTACACTGTAGGAGATTATGCAGTAGATACTGAAGGCAATAAAAAAAAATTGGTGGTGGATTGTAGAAACTGTGTTTATAACACATCACTTTCTGATGATCCAAGATGTAGATTCCATATTCTAAAACTTCTTGAAACTGTTGATGCTGATGAAATTATTTTAGCAGAAGTTTATGAAAGAGTATATAATAAAGAACAAACAAAATATCTAAAAGAAATGGTAAACCTTTTACTAGATTTTGAAAATAGAGCTGTATGGGTAAGCTCACATCTAGGAGTAAATGATATTGATTGTGATGAGTGTTATCCTGAAAGGCATAATAATATTATTAAGTTTGCAAGAGATCTATTATCATATGATCCAATAGCATCATATATAAGTATTACTAGAGAAATAGAAAACAACAGACAAAGAGCAGAAGATCAAAAAGGAAAACCATGTGAAAAATGTTTTTTAGCTAATTTTAAACACCTAACAAAATTAAAAGAACAATATGAAGAATCAACATTTATAAAAACACTAAAACCAATAATAATGAAAGCAAAAGATCTAAATGATCTAACAGCTATCTACAAAACAGTATTTGAAGCACAAATAAAACCAGCATTTATTGGATCACAATTACTTTTTGGTGACTCTGAAAAACTGGAACTGGTTGATGAATATCCAGTACTTAACACCAGTGTTCAAATATTTAAAAATCCTGATAAAATTGAATACACTTATTATATTAATCCACCAGAGTATACTTTATCCCCAGACCATTACTTTGTATTATCTAAAACAAAAGAAACTGTTGCGAACTATCAACCAGGGAAAGTAACTTTAACAAGTGGATCTTCAACAAAAAAATATTTTCAAAGAATCTATCAAAGCACAATTGCTGATATTGGTAGAAGATATGGAATTTCTTTAAGCCCTGATGATATTAACACCCTATCAGAGATTGTTACAAGATATACTATTGGTTACGGAATATTAGAACTACTATTATCAGACAAAAGAATAACAGATGTATACATTGATTCACCAATCGGAGGAAGACCAATTTATTTAGTTCATAGTCAATTTGGGCAATGCCAAACAAATATCCTATACACAGAAAGAGATGCAGAAAGCCTTGTTGGAAAAATGAGAGCAATGTCTGGAAGACCTTTTGATGATGCTCATCCTATTTTGGATTTTGATCTTCCTGATGTTAATACTAGAGTTGCAGTTATTGGTCATCCATTAGCAACAGATGGAATAGCTTTTGCTTTTAGATTGCATAAAGAGACTCCGTGGACACTACCACAATTGATTAATGTTAAGTCCCTTAATCCTCTTGCTGCTGGATTATTATCATTCTTTATAGACAACAACTCAACAATACTTGTAGCAGGATCTAGAGGTGCAGGAAAAACTTCTTTAATGACTGCATTAATGCTTGAAATTTTACAAAATAAAAGAATTATTGTTCAAGAAGATACTTTAGAGTTGCCTGTTTTGTATATGAAAGATATTGGATTTAATGCACAGAGATTAAAAACAAGATCATCAGTTGGAGCAGACGAAGAATCTGCAGAAGTAAAGCCAGAGGATGCGCTAAGAACGGCTCTAAGGCTTGGAGACTCTGCTTTGATTGTTGGAGAAGTTAGATCAGTTGAAGCAAAAGTGCTTTATGAGGCTATGAGGGTTGGTGCTGCAGGTAATGTTGTTATGGGAACAATTCACGCAGACTCTGCCTATGCTGTTTGGGATAGAGTGGTAAATGACTTAGAAGTTCCAACAACTTCTTTTAAAGCAACAGATTTAGTTGTTGTTGCTAAGCCTATTAGGTTTAAAGGGTCTTTAAAATCTTACAGAAGGGTTGTACAGATTACAGAAGTAAAAAAACACTGGAACGAAGATCCTGATGCTGAGGGAGGATTATTGGATCTTATGAGCTTTGATGCTAGTAAGGATTCTTTAATATTAAATGAAGATGCTCTAAAAGACTCTGAACTATTTACAAAGATCTGTACATTATCAGGAATGAATATTGAAGAAGTTTGGGATAATATTAAGATGCTTGCTGAAGAAAAAAGTTATCAGGTAGAACTTGCAAGAGAGCTTCGGTTTTTTGAATTATTGGAAGCTGAACAAACAGTTATTACTCATAATAAATTATTGTTATTAAAAGAGAGTTATATTGAAGAACATGGTAAAGTCAACTACTCTGATCTGCTTGAAAAATGGAAGAAATGGTATAAGGAAGACTTTGTTCCAAAGATGGTTAAAAGATTAAAAGATAATAAAAAAGAAGAAGATCTATAAAATCTTTTTGCTTTTTTGTTTTTTTTTAGAAAAAAAATATATGTATAATATTGGAAGTAGTCCAGCAGTATTTAAGATCAGCAAAAAAACATACCATCTTGTGTGATTATTTTTTGCTGCTTTCCATAAAGCTATTCCTTTCCAAATCATTTCCCAAATTGCTATTATTCCTATTACAATAAGTAATGTTGTGTTTTCGATCATAATAAAGATGTAGATCTAAATAATATATAAAGATATTTATTCTATTTCTGGAGTACAAAAAAAACTATTTAAGAAAATTTAAAAGTTCATTTAATAATGAATCTAAAGAAAGTCTTTTAGATCTTGGTATATAGTAGTTTATGGAATTTTCTAAGTATTTAATCTGTTTTTTATCTAATAATAAATAATTTATTTTCTCTTTAGATCTAATAATTAGATCTTTTTTAATATCTTGAGATTTGTAATCCAATTGTAATAAATAATAAAGATCATATGCGTCTTTTCCATCAGTTCTATTAACAAAAGCAAGTAGCTTTTGATTAATTAATTCTTCTAAACTATAAATTGGGTAGATGGATGCAGTAAATGGAATAAAACTAAAATCAACAATTTTACTTGTTGTTTTAGGTGTTTTTTTTGAAATTATTCTAAATTCTAATATTATTTTGTCTTTTTGTATGCCAGTATAATAAATATCAAACCTCATTGTTTGATTCATCATTCTTGGTTTCTTTACATCATATTCTTTTAATATTTCTTTTATTTTTTTATATAACTTTTCTTTAATAATAGATAAACTCTCATTAGAATAAAAATCAAAATCTATATCTTCTGAAAATCTTCTATTTTCTTGTTTTAAGATCAATTAATATAAAACATTTTAATATTCTATGATAAAAGACTAAATCTATATAGTAATCAATATTATCTATAGTTATTCTATA
>CAZPGO010000010.1:0-7843 GCA_964586355.1 uncultured archaeon | reverse complement strand
ATTTAATCTCCAAATAATATATGTTATTCTGCTAGGAGATTATCTGCTATCTGTCTATCTTTGGTAAAGACCTTGCCTAAGGCAAGGTCAAATTTTTTTCACCCCCTATAAACAATAATTTAAAATTGATCAAAACATGGAATCAGAAAGTTATTTTTTTAAGAAAGGTTTTGTAAATCTATTAGCTTATAAAGAATCTTTTCCAATAATTTCTAAAATTATTCTTTTATTAAATACTGCTTCTCAAGAACACCTTTATTTATTAACAGATACAAAATTAAAGTTATTATCAATATTATCAAATTTATCAAATGGTTATAATGAATTTGATAAAAAGAAAAAAGTGGAGTTTTATAAATCAGCTAGAAACAACTTATCTTCTGCGCAATCTAATTTGTTATTTTTTATTGATTTAAATATTTTTGAAAAAGCAATTGTTATAGAACAAATAAATAATTTAGATGGTTGTTTAAAATATATAAATAGTATTATTAAAAAAATGGATAAAAAATAAAATTGTGTTATTTACATGTATCAAGATTTAAAAGCATTTAAAGAAGCTTATGATCTTTTTTTGTGGTTAAATAATGTTATAGATAAATTTCCAAAAACAAAAAAATCAGTTATTGGTAAGAGATTAGAAGATCTTAATCTATTATTAATAGAAAATTTAGTTTGTGCAAATAAAAATTATAATAAAGAAGTTTATTTAAGAGAAGCAGATATTAATTTAGAAAAATTAAGAATTTTAGTAAGAATATCAAAAGATTTAAAAATAATTGATTTTAAAAAATATGAAACTGCTGAAAAAAAAATCTCTAAGATTGGACAATTAGTTGGTGGATTAATTTCTAAATTTTCTATAAAGTAAACTATTTAAAGTTTTTGTTCTTTTTTATAATTGGTTCTTTAAAGAACGAGGGATTATCGGTATTTTGCTGTTTTTCAAGTCTTTAGTTTCTGCGCGGTGGCAATTGGAACAATGGAACTAACACAGGTCTTTTAGCCTTGAACTTGAACAACGGGACAAGTAACCAGAACTATAACATCGGGTTTCGGTGCGCATAGTAGTCTTTATCCAAAAAATTTGGTTTGCAAATTGGAATTGTCGGGGTTTTGTATGTTTAAGGACATACAATATTTGTTGTAAAAAGAACTACATCTGATAATTTCTTCGGTAGCTAATAAATTGCCTTTTTATAGTATGTAAAAAGAGATACCGCAAAAACAAAAAATCTTTGTAAAAAATGGTTAGTAGCTTTTCGGAATGGCGAAAATCATTTTTTGCAAAGTAAGTTTTATTATGAAATCATACAATAATCTTTGGCAAAAATTTATATCTTTTAATAATTTATATAATGCATATATTTTGGCAAAAAAATCAAAACCAAGATCTTTTGAAATAACTAATTATTTTTTTAATTATGAAAAAGAGTTGTTTTCTTTACAAAAAGAATTAATCACAAATAATTATGTTTTTGGACCTTATTCTACATTTAAAATATACAAACCAAAAGAACGAACAATAAAGTTTGTGTCCTTTAAAGATAGAGTACTTCATCATGCAATCCAAAAGATAATTGAACCTATTTTTGAAAAATCTTTTATTTATGATTCTTATGCTTGTAGGAAAAACAAAGGTATACACAAAGGATTATTTAGATTAAAAAAAATTATTCAAAGCAAAAATCCACCCAAATATTTTTTAAAATGTGATATTAAAAAGTATTTTCTAAGTATAGATCAAGATATTTTAAAAAAAATAATTTCTAAGAAAATAAAAGATAAAAAGCTATTAACAGTTATTTTTAAAATAATTGATAGCGACCATTCAGAATTTGGAGCTAAGAAAGGAATACCAATAGGCAATTTAACTTCCCAATTGTTTTCTAATATTTATTTAAATGAATTAGATCAATTTGTGAAAAACAAACTAAAAATTAAACATTACTTTAGATATGTAGATGATTTTTTAATTTTTTCTGATTCTAAAAAAGAATTGCATATGTCTAAAGAAATTATTCGTAAATATTTAAATAAAGAATTAAAATTAGATCTACCAATAAATAAAGCAAAAATTAGACTAACTAAAACAGGTGTTGATTTTGTTGGTTATCAAATTTATCCTGATTTTGTGAGAGTAAGATCTATTAATATAAAAAGATTTAAGAAAAGAACAAAAAAGCTATTAATTAAATATAATACGAAAAAATTGACCAGATCATCATTAGAATCATCAATTAATAGTTTTTTTGGATATCTTAAACATGCTGATTGTATTAAACTAAAGAATAAATTACAAAAAGATTTTTGTAAATTTTAATTAATATGTTTTTGATTTTTTGAGTTAAATATTTTATTTTGCTGACCTTATTTAATAATAACTATTGATGATTACTTTTCTTAAAAACAAAGAGATTTTTATTTCTTTACTTCTTATATATATTTATGTTTAATTACAATTATCTAATAAAATACCCCTTCTCAAAAAAAGCAAAAGAATATCTAGATACCCAAAATCTAGATCTTTTCTCTGTTGAAGAAAAATTATTAGAAAAAGCAAAATATTTTTTAACAGTTACAATCTTAGATTTAAATAGAGAAAAAGAGTGGTATAAAGATCTTAAAAAAAATTATGAATTGGAAGCAAAGGTATATGTAAGCATCTATCCTTTGTCTAAAATCTTTCTTTCAATTATTGACTATAGCCCAATAAATCAATCACTAGCTAACTACTATCAAGCACAACTAAGATATTTTTTACAAAAGGCTTTTGAAGACAGTAAATATGATGAAATTGAAGAGATCTTAAGTGATCTAACTCCAAATCTGAAAAAAGAAGAGAGTTATTTTATAGATTTAATAGATCTTTTGTCTTTAGACTTAGGAGATGATTATAAATTACAATATTCTAATCTAAATAACGGAAAGATCTATTTTAATAATTCTAAAGAACTTATTGATTTTGTTTCAGTAGTTTTAAAAAAAAGAATATTAAGAACCACAGAAATAAATAAAAAAGAAATACCTAAAATATTTTTATCATACTCAGAAGATATAAAAAAAAAGTATTTTTCTGATGCAAAGGCAAGTATGTCCTTTCAATCCATTAATAAACCAAAAGAAGAAGAATTTCCACCTTGCTTTGCAAAATTATATAATGATCTTTTAGCCAGAAGAAAATTGTCTCATATAGCAAACTTTCACTTTGCTGTTTTTTTAAGTAATGTTGGATATGACTATGATGAGATTTTACATATTTATAAAAATTTACCAAACTTTGATGAAAAGATTGCAGGATATCAAATAAAAAAGATTATTGAAAAACAGTATTCTGTAGCAAACTGTAGTAATCTAAAATCAAATGGATTATGTGTAAAAGATTGTAAGGTAAAACATCCTTTGCAATTATTAACAAATAAAAATGAAAATAAGAGAAAATATGAAAAACAAAAATAAAGTGGTTTTGTTAGTCTTAGATGGCGTTGGAGTTAATAGAGCATATTCTGGTAATGCTGTTAGTGTTGCAGAAATGAATACTCTTGAAAATTTAAAAAAGAAATATCCTTATACAAAGTTAGGTGCTTCAGAAAAGTTTGTAGGGCTTCCTGAAGGACAGATAGGTTCTTCTGAAGTTGGGCATTCTACTTTTGGTGCTGGAAGAATAATTGATTCTGAAATTATAAGAATAAACAAAGCAATAAAAACAGGAGCTTTTGCAAAAAACAAAGTTTTAGTAAAAAACTTAAAAAAAATAAAAGGTAATCAAAGTCTTCATTTGGTTGGTTTGTTAAGTGATGGTGGCGTTCATTCTCATAAAGATCAATTTTATTCTATATTAAATATTTTAAAAAAATATGAAAATATTTCTCAAATATACCTTCATCTTTTTACAGATGGAAGAGATACAGATCCACATAGTGGAAAATCTTTCTTGGAGGAATTAATCTCAAAAAAAACAAAAAAAATGTCTATTGCTAGTATTTCTGGAAGATATTATGGAATGGATAGAGATAATCATTGGGATCGTTTAAAAAAAGTTTATGATCTTTTGGTTTGTGGTAAAGGTTCTATAAGTAAAGATGATCCAATAGATTTTATAGAAAAAAGTTATAATAAAAAAATTACAGATGAATTTTTAGAACCTACTTTGTTTGATACCTCTTCATTAATTAAAAATAATGATACTATGTTGTTTTTTAACTTTAGAAGCGATCGTGCAAGAATGTTTACTAGAATGTTTGTGGATAAAAGGTTTGATGTTTTTAATACTAAAAAGATTAATGTTAATTTTATTACTTTAACAGAATATGATTCAAAGTTAAAAAATTTAAAAGTAATGTTTCCTCCTGGAAAACAAAAACCAGGTCTAGGACAAATTATTTCTAAACTAGGATATAGGCAATTGAGATTAGCAGAAACAGAAAAGTTTGCGCATGTTACTTATTTTTTTAATTTAGGTCAAGAAAAACCAAACAAAAAAGAATCAAGAATATTAGTGCCTTCTCCTGGTGTTTTAACTTATGATCTAAAACCAGAGATGTCTGTAAAAATAATAACTCAAAAGTTATTAGAAAATATAAATAAAGAATACAAGTTTATTTTAGTAAACTTTGCAAACGGAGATATGGTGGGGCATACGGGAAATATTAAAGCAGCAGTAAAAGCCTTAAAAACAATTGATCAGTGTTTAGCTTTGATTTTAAAAAAAGTAGATCTAAACACAACAACTTTAATAATCACTGCAGATCATGGTAACTGTGATATGATGATTAATAAAGACGGATCTATTAACACCTCTCACACCCTAAACAAAGTACCTTTTATTCTCCTCTCTAAAGATAAATATTCTTTAAAGATGGATAAAGAATACAGTATTGCAAATATTGCACCAACAATACTAAAAATACTTGAGCTTAAGGTTCCAACATATATGGAAGAAGATCTTTTAGACTGAGTTTAATATGCAAATAATAAAATTAACAAAAGAAGGAGAACTAGTGTTTGTTGCTCAAACAATTGAAGACCTTTGGGCTATAAAAACAGTAGCTAATACTAACGATGTTGTTAGTGGGCTTAGTTATAGAAGGCAAAAAGGTGCTGAAGAAACAAACGATTCTGAAAGAAAACCTGTTTTTGTTCATATTTGTATTGAAAAATATGATTTTTCACAAAGTTTAAAATCCTTAAGATTTACTGGAAGAATTATTGATGCTAAACCATTAGAGTTTGCTCCTATTGGTGATTATCATACATTAGAGGTCCAATTAAATAAAAGCTACACTCTAAAAAAAGAAGTTTTTTTTAAACACCAAATAGATCTATTAGAAAAAACCTCTAAAACAAATTCAAATGTTTTGGTTATTGTGCTTGATGATGAATGTGCAAATATTTACAAATTAAGTGATATTGGAGTAAATGATGTTGCAACAATTAATTCAGGAAAAACTGGTAAAAGATATTCTTCTAATTTTAATATTAAGGAATATTTTTTAAATATAGAAAAAATAATTCCAACAGATATTCCAATAATTGTTGCTGGCTGTGGGTATACAAAAAAACAGTTTGTGGATTTTATAAAACCAAAGATCAAAAAAGAGATTTTAGAAGTAAATATTCAAAATACTTCTAGATCTTCAATCTCTGAATTGTTTAAAAAACCGGAAGTTTCTAAATTTTTTGAAAATTCAATAATTTATAAAGAGCAAAAAATATTTGATCTTTTTTTAGAGAATCTAGGTAAAGATAATAATAAGGCAATTTATGGTTTAAAGCAAATAAAAACAGCAATAGAGATAGGTGCTATTGAAACAATTTTAGTTTCTGAAAAACTTTGGCAGGAAAATCTAAATGAAATTCAAGAAATTGTAAAAAATGCAGAAAAAGTAAATGCTAAGGTACACATAGTAGATTCAAAACACGAAATAAGCAGATCTCTAAATTCTTTTTCAGGAGTTGTTGCTAATTTGAGATTTGCAATAAATATTTAAAAAAAAATTAGTGAGAAATAGTTTTGTCTGTTGGAGCTTTTGTTGGTACTACTTTACTATCTTGTACTTTTATTTTTAAAGCTTCTTGCTCTTTTTTCTCATTTTTTATATATCTAGTAATATAACCAGACATTAAGTTAATAGTTAATTTTGATAATGGTAAATTTATACTTTTTAAAAAGTCTTTGTTTTTTGTAAAATCTGTGCCAAAATCTGATTTAAATTCATTTAATAGTATTTTTGCTTTTGCTTTTATCTTGTTAGACATTGCCTTACCCATATATTAACACCTTTTTAATTTATTGAAATAATTTCTTTTTTATTATTGTTTTTTCTTATAATTGCTAAAGGAATACTTTTATTCTCAAATTCTGCTCTAGATATACTATAAGCTGTACTTTCTTTATTTGTTTTTACTAATGCTGGTGCTCCACAGGATAGCTGTTGAGCTCTTGCAGCAATTATTCTGGTTATTTCATATTTTGTTAAGTCCATATTTTTTTCCTTTTTTTAAAATAAGAGTTTAATAGTATATAATATTTTGTTTAGGAATCTATTTAAATATAATTATTTTAGATAATAAACAAATAGAACCAAAAAACTACTAAAAACACTCTAAATAATATAAATTTGTCTAGAAATTTAAAAATATTACAGATTGTTATTATTGTTAAGGGTATTGGAAATAATAAGATCTTTATTAGTAACACCAAAAAGCTTTGTTTTTTTGTATAGCTTTCCTTTAATGTTGAAATACAATTATTGTTATCTTGTGCACTAGGCACACAGAAAAACAAAGCTGAAGAGGCTAACCAAACTGAAACTAGTTTTATAACTAATAACTCATTTAAAAGAAAGATTCTTGCAAAAATTAATGATATAAAAATATTAAACAGAAAAGGGAACAATGCAATAATAATGATCTTATATGACTTAGAGTTTTCATGTATAACATACCCTCCATCCTTACCAACCCATTTTATTTTTTTAATAGGTACATTAAATAACACACATGCAAAAGCATGAGCTAGTTCGTGAAAAATAATTCCTGGAAATAAAATGTATTGTGCAAGTTTACTAGTGTCCATACTTTTATTTTGATTGAAAATATAAATAAATAGTATTGTTTTTATGTTCTAGGGTTATTTTTAAGTAATCAGTAATAGTAGATCTATTATAGCTAAGAATATAAGAAGAGCAAATTGTTTTTGTTTTTTGTTTGTTTTCTATATTTAAGCAATTTTTATTAGTTTTTTTTAATGTCCATTCATTTATGGTTGTTATTTCAAAAGAGTTTTTAGAATTGCTGTTAAGTTCTAATAAATAGATGTTATTTTGAAGATTTTCAGAAAAAGAATCTAGTTTATAGTTATCAATAGCATTTAGGTTTTTAGTATATATTCCAATACCAGAAGTAACCAGCACACTAATTGCAGACACAACAGCTGCAACTAATAAAATATATTCTATACTTAAAAAACCTTTTTTCATTTAATCTATTTTATTTATTTTATCAAAAACCTTATCAGAGCTTTTTTCCACACTTTTATTTGCTTTGGTTGTTGTTTTTTGTAATTGTGTAACAATTACTAAGACAATAGCAATTATTGCAGCAAGCAAAATAATCATTTCTGCAGAGATCTGTGCTGATTCTTCTTTAATTATTTTTTTAATCATAAGTTTTTTTTGTTTTTTTATATTTTATATTTTTCTATTTGTTTTTTTGTTTTTTTTAGTTTTTAGTAATCTTTATATATTATTATTATTATTATTATTATGTTATCCAAAAAAAACAGATCTAAATTAAGA
This sequence comes from uncultured archaeon, assembly GCA_964586355.1. GTDB lineage: Archaea > Iainarchaeota > Iainarchaeia > Iainarchaeales > CSSED10-239 > JAKQTP01. The sequence continues at coordinate 44 of CAZPGO010000010.1, read as the reverse complement.
AAAAAATTTTTGTTTAAAAAATATAAATATGTCTCTCCTTTAAT
>CAZPGO010000009.1:0-4083 GCA_964586355.1 uncultured archaeon | reverse complement strand
TAATAATTATTACTCATGATAAAAATGTTGCAAAATTTGCAAAAAGAAACATTTTTTTAAAAGATGGAAAAATTATTGAAGATAAAACAAAAGAATAATTATGTTTAATATACTGCCATTTGTTCTAAGAAATCTTAGACGAAGAAAACTAAGAAACTGGTTAACTATTGCGGGTATAATTGTAGGTGTTTTTGCAATTGTTTCTTTAATTTCTTTGTCAGAAGGTCTAAAAGAGTCTATAGATAAGGAGTTTAGTAATCTTGGAGCTTATAAAATAACAATTAATTCTAAGTATATATCATTTGGTGGTAGTAGATCTCTTGATGGTTTAACTGATGAAGATATTAAAACTGTTAAAAAAATAACAGATGTTTCTTTTATAAGTGGTTCTTTGAGAGGTTATCTTGAAACAAAGTATTCTAATAAAATTTTAATGGTTACTTTTACGTCTTATGATGTTGTTTATTTTGAAGATATGCTAAAACAAAATAATTTAGAATTATTAGAAGGCAGATTTTTTTCAAATGAAAAATCTAGAGAAGTTATTGTTGGTTACAATTATATTGATTCCAAAAAATCTAAAGATCAATTATATGGTAAAACATTATCAATTGGAAAAAAAATTTCTATTAATGGGTCTGATTATACTGTAATTGGTTTTTTAAAAAAAACTGGTGATGACAGAAAGGATAGTCAAATGTATCTATCTAATGAAAATTTAATGGATATAAAGGATACAAAAATTTATAGTTCAATATATGCTATTATAAGACCAGGAAGAAATATAGAAGTTGTTGCAGACCGAATACAAACAAGATTAGAAAAATCAAGAGGTAAAAAAGATATTACTGTTGATACACCATTAGATCAAAATAAAAGGAGAGAAGAAACATTGGGTATTGTCTCAATAGTAATTATTGGTATTGCTTGTATTTCTTTATTGGTTGGTGGTATTGGAATACTTAATTCTATGTACACATCAGTTTATGAAAGAAAAAAAGAAATTGGTGTGTTAATGGCAATTGGTGCAAAAAGAAAAGATGTTTTGACCATTTTTTTATTGGAGTCTGGCATAATTGGTCTTATTGGGGGTGTTATAGGGTTAATACTAGGTTTTTCTATAGCACTTTTAATAAAATTCGTCGCAGGTCAATTTGGAACAGTTATAGCTGTTTCAACAAATCCATTAATTGCATTTTTTGCAATGGGTTTTTCTTTTACTCTTGGCATACTTTCTGGAGTTCTTCCTGCATATAATGCTTCAAGACAAGAACCTGTTGATTCTTTAAGAGAGGAATAATTTTTAGTTATGGGTTTATTTAATAAAAGAAACATATAAAAAATAAAATAATTATATATATATATTGGAGGAATTTAAATATGAATTTTAAAAACGTTTTATTAATTTTTTTACTTGGTATTTCTATAGTACCATTTATTTCAGGAGCTACTACAGATTTTGATATAGTAAATCTTTCTGCAAAGGTATACAATTATTCTCCTGCACCTGTATCTCCTGGTCAGGAATTTAATATATGGATTCAATTAACAAATAATAGCAATGTACCTGCAAGAAATGTATCTTATTTGTTAGATCCTAAATTTCCATTTAGTTTATCTGATTTTAATGTAGCTGAGGTCACTATTCCAGTTATTGCACCCTATCAAAGTTCTATAATTAAATTTACATTAAAAACTGATTTACAAGCAATAGATGGAACCTATGATTTAGAATTTAAATATAAAAGAGATGGAACTAATACATATTCTATTGAAAAATATAAAATTGATGTTGTATCTGATAATTCCGTTTTAGAACTTACAAACATTTATGTTTCTGATCTATCTATTGGTTCAAATGGATCTGTTAAAATAAATGTTAAAAATCTAGGACCAAAAAATGTTAAAAATATTTTTGTTACTTTAAATGATTCTGAAGATATTATTAAAGTAATTAATCTTAAAACAAATTATTTTGAAAGTTTAAAAGTTAATGAATATATTAGTTTAGAATATAGTGTTGTTGTTTCTAAATTAGCTGATAAAAAAAGTTATACTTTGCCATTAGAAATAAAATATTTTGATGATACTAAAGATTATGTAATTTCTAGAAATATTGGTGTGTTATTAAATGATGATCCAAAACTTGTAGTAAACATCAATTCAATTGGCAAAAAAAATAATAAATTAATAGCAAATAGTCCAGAAATAATGGAGATAGAAATCTATAATATAGGAAATGTTGATGCAGAGTCTGTTTATGTTGAGCTTAATTCACAGATTACAGATGTATCTCCAAAATATTTTATTGGTTCTATTGAAAAAGACAACTATGATAATGTTACTTTTGAATTTATGACTAAAAGTGATCTAAAAACTGGTTCTTACCCTATGGAGATAATTGTCAATTATAAGGATAGTAATCTTAAGTCACAAACAATAAAGAAAGCAATAACTGTTGAAATTATTGAGAATAAAAGCTCTGCTATTAGTATTATGGGTATATTTAGTGGATTACTATCTATTGTTGGTTTAATAATAGGTCTTGCTATTTTAATTTTGTTTTTAAGATGGGCAAATCGTGTTATTTTAAAACCAGCTTTTGGTGGTTTTTTTAATTTTTTAAAAAACAAGTTTAAGAGAAAGAAAAAATAATTTTTTTCTTTTTTTTAAAATAAAATTTGATTTTATGTCTAATTCAAAATATAAACAATTATTTAATTTAACTATAAAAAGTATATTTAGAAGAAGATTAAGATCTATTCTTACTTCTCTTTCAGTAGTCATAGGAATAGCTTCTGTTATTGCTTTAGTCTTATTAAGTGATGGTTTATTAAACACTGTAATGGATCAATTTGATTCAATGGGTAGCAATTCTATTTTTGTTTTTGCTGGTAATTTTCAAGGTAATCCTTTTGAATCTGGTGGTATTTCTAAAGAAAATCAATTAACTGTTAAAGATGCTGATAATCTTGAAAAAATTTCTGATGTTGAAATTGTTTATGGCATGAATTTTTTTAATGGTATTATAAATTATAAAACAGAAAATGAATTTGCAAATATTGTCACTTTACCTGTTGAGAAAATGGATTCTGCTTTAGATTATTTTAATGTTTCTATTGCTGAGGGTAAAAATTTTAATGGAAGAGAAGGAAATTACGCTATTATTGGAGATTATACTGCAAAAAAATTATTTGGTAGAGAAATAAAAGTTGGCAACAAAATTGAGATTAATGGTGTTGAATTTAAAGTTATTGGTATTTTAAACGTTGTTGGTAATACTGATGATGATAATACAATTTATATTACTCAAAAAGCAGGAGATCAAATAGGCAATTTTAATGGAACTATTAACTATATGGTTTTAAAATTAAGACCAACAGCTAATTCTACATTAGCAACTAACAGAATTAAAAAACAGTTAAATAGAACAAGAAGTGAGGATTCTTATTTATTAATTACTGCAGATGATTTTTTAGAATTAATAAAAAGGGTTATTACTTTATTAAAAATTGTTTTAATAACTATTGCTGGTATTTCTATTGTTGTTGGATCTCTTGGAATTATTAATTCTGTTTATACTTCTGTTCTTGAAAGAACAAAAGAGATCGGTGTTTTGAAATCCATCGGTGCAAAAATTTCTGATATTACTTTTATTTTTGTTTTAGAGTCTGTTATTCTTTCTTTATTTGGGGGAATAATTGGTTTTGGTTTAGGGTATGGTATTTCAAGATTTGTTCAATTTTATGCTGCTAGTGCTGGTTTTGATATGTTTACTATAATTGTCACAAAAGAAATTATTTTACTTGCTTTAGGATTATCTTTTTTAGTTGGTGTTGTTGCTGGTTTATTTCCAGCAAGATCTGCAGCAAAATTAAATCCTGTTAATGCTTTAAGGGGATCTATGTGATTTTTATTTTAGGATCATTAATCAGATCTAAAAGGATTTATTTTTAAAGATTTCTTTACAAATATTATTTATATCTTTTTGCTTATAAAAAGATCTACTTTGTTAATGTGCCTCTATAGCTCAGTGGCTAGAGCAACAGTCTTGTAAACTGTAGGTCGTGGGTTCAAATCCCA
>CAZPGO010000008.1:0-25444 GCA_964586355.1 uncultured archaeon | reverse complement strand
TATTTAGAAGAGCCATTAATAATCGGCTCTAAGCAAGCAGAAGTCTTACAAATAGATTGTTACCCAGAAGAATCTTTTTTCATAGATTTAATAACAGATCAAAACACCTATGTAAGAACACAAGTTCTTAGTAGGTCTATTAATGATGTTGATTCTTTTAGATGTGGATTAGTTTTAGACTTTGATAGTTCAAAAGGAGAACTAAAAGAAACAACTGGCAAATCATTTACTCCATATAATGTAGATCTTTTAGATCTTGGTAATGGTTATACTTCTGCAAGCTTTAATGGAACAAATAGTTATATTAATTTTGGAAATCCAGAGGTTTTAAGATTTGGAGAAAAACCTTTTAGTGTTGTTGTTATATTTAAAACAAATTCTGATTCAACATCTCAGGCAATAGTTTCAAAAGGTTATTTATTTGGTGGTTTGCCTCATGATAATAAAGCCTGGTCAATAGGGATGCATAGCTCCAATTTTAAAATTTATTTTGATACTTATAGATCTGGGCAAAGAAGAGCATTAGTTTCATTAACTACAATAAATATGAATTGGTGTTATTTGGCAACAACTAGAAATAATGAATCTGGTAGAATTTATTTTGAGGATTTTTTAGATGTTTCTGGACTGGTGGTAAATTCAATAGATGATTCATTATATAATTTAAATATTGGTCGCACACCAATGACTGGTAGTTATTATTTCAATGGTCTAATACCAACAGTAAAGATCTATGATCGGGTTTTAACAGAAGAAGAGATCTCTGGTTTTTATAACATTACAAAAAAGGTTTTTAATTGATCATTATTATTTACAAAAACAATTAATTTCATTTAACAACTTTTCAAATTCCTTAAAAGTTAATTGTTGATTTTTGTCAGATCTTGCTTTTTTTGGATTATTATGAACTTCTATAATTAATCCATCAGCTCCAAGTAAAAGAGCAGCCTTAGAAATATCAACAACATATCTAGAATTGCCTGTTGAGTGAGAGGGATCAAACAAAATTTTTTTATTATATTTTTTTAGTTCTAATATAGAAGAAAGATCACTAGTAAATTTTTGATCAGAATCTATTTGCTCAAATGTTCTTATTCCTCTAAGACAATACCAAATGTTCTTGTTTCCAAACTGTTCTATATATTCTCCTGCTTTTAAAAACTCAGAAATGGTTGAAGAAAATCCTCTTTTTAGAAGAATCTGTTTTTTATCTTTTTTAGTTATTTTTCCAACTTCTTTTAGTAATTCAAAGTTAGTCATATTTCTAGATCCAATTTGAATAACATCTATTTTATCATAATTTCTTTTAAGTTGATCAATGGACAATACCTCTGTAACTGTTTTTTGATTATTTTTTCTTGAGCAATTGTAAAGAAGATCAATACCAAAATCTCTAAGCCCTTGAAAACTTTTAGGATCTGTTCTTGGCTTAAAGCAACCACCTCTTAGATATTTTATTTTATATTTAAATAAGAAGTTAGAAATCTCTTCTATTTGTTTTTTAGACTCCACAGAGCAAGGACCAGCTATTATTATTTTTTTCATATTTTTTCTAAAACAATTTATTTTATAAACATAATTAACTTATATATTTAATACTAATAACAATTTTAAAAAGGGGGTTTTAACAAATGGCTATACTATACATATTACTGATTATTTTAGCAATCATATTCATTGTTAGCTTTTTAATTTACAACGGTCTAATTGCAGCAAGAAATAAAGTAAGAAATGCTTGGAGTCAAATAGATGTTCAGTTAAAGAAAAGATATGATCTTGTTCCAAACTTAATTGAAACTGTAAAAGGTTATGTAAAACATGAACAAGTAACTTTAACAAAAATAACAGAATTAAGAACACAAGCAATGCAAACAAAAGACATAAAAGAAACCATGAAAGCTAATGAAAAGATGTCTAAAGAAATTGGCGGACTATTAAATGTTGTTGTAGAAAATTATCCAGACCTAAAAGCAAGTCAAAACTTTTTAATGCTTCAAGAAGAGTTATCAGGTATTGAAAACAAGATTGCATATTCTAGACAATTCTATAATGATACAGTGATGGATTATAACAACAAAACAGAAATGTTTCCAACAAACCTGTTTGCAAAAATGTTTAGTTTCCAAAAACAAGAGTTTTTAGAAGCAACTTCAAAAGAAAAAGAAAATGTTAAAGTTTCTTTTTAATTTTCTTTTTTTTACTATTTTTTATAGATTTTAAATTATTTTTTAAGATTCATCAAATGTTTTTGAGATCTGTTAAATATCTTCTTTTAATTTAAAATAGTTAATATTTATAATACTTTTATTATTTATTAATAATATATATATATATAACATAAAAATAAGACTTATTTATGAGATCAGAAAACACAAAAAAAAAAGACAAAAACATTTTTTCAAAGATCTATAATTCTTTGGAAAAAGGATATAATGGTTTTAGTGATTGGCTAACTAAAAAAGGAATTCCTCTAAATAAACTAAACCACTTTTTAGAGAAAAAAGGTATTCCTCCTTTTGCTTTAATTGGAGCTATTTTAATAATAATATTAATTATTTTGTTTTTATTAATTTTTGGTTTAGGAAAAATAGAGCTAACAGCAAACTTTAGAGACTCAAGCTCTCAACAGATAGATGGAGTATTTTTATCTATAAGGGATGCTGATGGTGTTGATGTCTACACAGTATCTAATGCAATCAATAGTGGTCAAAAACTTAAAGTCCCTTTATCCCTTGGTAAGTCTTATACGCTAATAGTTAGTAAAGATGAGTATGATTCAATAAATAAAACATTTATTCCAACAAGTAAAAAAGAAGAAATAAATTTTGTGTTTACTAAGCCTACCTCTTTTGGTCAATTAATAGTAAGACCAATAGATAGTTCTACAAATAAAATAATTCCAGAAGTAAAAGGAACAATAAGATATGAGTCCTCAGGATCTGATATAGAAAATATAGTAATTTCAAATGGAAACTTTGATTTAGTGTTTGATGCTCCACTTAACACCAGATTTCAGATAACTTTAGAAGCGGATGGTTATCAGTCTTCTGTGTTTGATTATCAGATAACTCAAGAAACAGAAACTAAAGAGCATATGCTAGATTTTGATATGGCGTCTTTTGAAGGAAAAGAATCTAATGTAACAATTACTGTTGTAAATAACCAAGGAGAAAATGTTGATGATGCAACTATACAAATCTACGACACTTTTGATAATAAGTTACTTGATGTTTCAAGATCTGTTTTAGGAAAAGCATTATTTAAGGTAAGTTCAGGAAAGACCATAAGAATAGTTGTTACTGCTGATAACTATAAAAAATATGATTCAGAAGAAGAGGATAAAACTTTAAGAATAATAAAACCAGAAGAAACTTTTCCTGTGGTTTTGAAACTAGGTGGAAATAGTTTATCTGTTCAGGTTATTGATAAAGATCAATTATTACCAATAGAAAATGCAAAAGTAAATTTATATAATTCTAATAATTCCTTAATAGATGGAAATTATACTAGTTATGATGGTTATGTGAAATTTGATAACCTTGATTCTAATCTAAATTATATAGTTTCAGCTTGTTATGAAAACTATTTTTGTGAACAGCAAAAAGTTAATTTAGATTCTTCACAAATACAATTACATTTAGAAAAAATAACTAGTAATAACAGTAGACCCCTAGGCATACATGTTTTTGATGAATATTCAAATCCTTTACCTGATACCGAAATAGAAATTTTAGTTATAAAAGAAGGTGCTTTACTTAACACAGGAATAGAAAATTTAGAGCTAGATCTTACTGGTTATCTCTCTGTACCATTAAGAACAAATCAAACATATGAGGTTAGAGGATATTATAGAGAGGTTATGGCATCAGATAGTGTTACCATAAGCCCAACAGTTGATAATAAAGTGGTTTTGTTAATCTATAGATCTAAGATAGTAAAACTAGATTTAGAAAAAGAAGGGTTTCCTTTAACAGATGGTCATTTGTTAGTAAAATCTAAAACAGGAGAAATCTTATATGATGGTAATGTTGATGGAACCACAGTTGAGTTTGATACCTTTGGATATAAAGATCTAATCCTAGAGTACACAGACAAAGATGGAAAAAAGACAACCATGCCTTTAGTGGTTGGCGATGATTTTGAAGGTGTGAAAACATTAGATCTTACAGAAATTCAAAAAGAAGCAGTAGAAGGTTATCCAATAATAGATTTTGTTGGAGTTGAAGATCTAAGTGGAAATAAGACAAGCTTTATCTCAACAGGCGTTGATTACTACTTAGTGTTTGATATTCTTTTTTCAAAAGATACTAAAAGCGGGGGAGCACATATAAGAGTAGGTGATGATTTTGAAACAGATTCAGAGAACATGTCTTATGGAATAACAGGTTTTAAAGCAGATGCCACAAATTTTAGATATTCTTTAACCTATACTCCATATCCTGGACCAGGAGCACAAGAAATTGATCTTTTAAATATTGGTTCTAGTGATCAGCAAAATAAATGGTTGAATTTAGAATGGGAGTCATTAAATGAATTAGGAAATAAGCAAATAAAAGTTAAGGTTAAAGCAATTGACGATAGTATAAATAAAGCCATAGTAAATTATAGAGCTTGGGCTAACTTTGATCTTAATGTTTTAAGAGACCCTCAAGACGGAGATCTTTTAAATAATAGATCTTCAGTTGTTAAGGCAGGACTATATGCAAACACAAAAAAAATAGAAATAGATATTTTTGATAAACCTGCTGATTGTGTTGGAGATGTTTGTGTAAGTCATAAGTTTATTGATAGTGAAACAAATGAATACACAGATGATTTTTTTGCAGTAAAAGGAAATCTTTATGCATTAGAGAGTACTATCTTTACTTTAAAAAATAAAACTCTTTTGTTAACCTCTCAAACAACATCAACAAATCCAATCTTAACTCTTGTAACAACATCTAGTGGTGCCTTAAATTTTCCAACAAATGTTAATTATGAAACATTTATACAAACAGAGATCGCAGAATCTGGAATAAATGTAACTGCTGGAACACCTGTAAAGGTATATACTTATTTCTATGCAAAAGATCTTGGATCTACATATATAGAAAATGTTCTTTCTGACGATACTACAAAGATAGAAACCAAAAAAAGTTTTGATGTTTATTCACAAAAGAAAATGAATGTAATTATGAATCCTTTAGAGATTGCAGACTATGATACTCCAATTACTTTTGACATTTCTGATTCTGAAACTAATGACCCTATAGAAAATGCAAAAATAAAAATAACTAATTTGCAAAAAGAAAATCTCGGTGTGATTCTACCAAGTCCTAAAAATGGTCTTTTTGGAAAATATATGGTTGATCAAAAATTCAACAATAATAAGATAATTTTTGAAATCTCTTCACATGGTTATCAACCAGAAACAAGAGAGATTATTATTGCAGATCAAACACTTTTAGGTGCACCAGATAAAATCACACTAAATCTTGGACAAACTTCTAGCACAGGTTTTGTAGACTTTACTCTTATTAATAAATACTCTCAACCAATAACAGATATAAGATCTGAAATAAGATATATAGATAATGTTGATACCCTTTCATTAAATCTAGAAACTCCAAATGAAATAAATAGTTCTGGTTCCATAAATTCCAGAATGATTGCAACAGTAGATGCTAAACTTCAGTTTAATAGTGCAAAAGCGGTTTTGGTAATCTATGGTCGTATAGGCAATAAACAGATAGCAAAGAAAATAGATGTTTTGGTTTTAAAAGGGGCTGTTAAATCTGATTGTTTATTAATCAAACCAGAGCTATTAGATTCTTATGTAGGCTTTCAAGCAGGATCTGAAAATACCATAACTCTTTCTATAAAAAACAATTGTGAAAAACCAATTGTTGCTACCCCAAAGGTAAAAAGAGAAGGAGTTATTCCTTCTAAGGAAAATATAGATGTTAGTGTTCCTGGCTTTTCTTTAGCTAGTGGAGAGGAACTAGAATATGAAATTGTTGTGAAAAATAAAGAAGATACAAAGATGTTAAAGAAACATGCTTTTAATATTTTTTGGGATAATGAGTTCTATGAGTTTGAGAAAACAAAACTTAATGTTGAAATTGTGGATGTTTCCAAATCTATGCAAATAACACCACAAACCCAAGCAATACCACTAGCACAGCATCTAGATGAGTTTCCTGCTGAGACTCATGCTGTGTTTGTTTTAAAAAACACAGGTAATATTACACTAAGAGATATACAAATAAGCAATCATACAAACAGAATTTCAGCAAATGTTCAAGACTCTATTTATCCTCCAAGTGTGGAGGTTTTGGAACCTGATGAAACTGTAAATGTTGTTATACAGTATAAAGGAAAAATAAATCTTGCAACTATTGATGATCTTTATTATAAAGTTAGTGCTTATGCTCCAGGCATTAAAAACAGAGTGGAAACTTCTTTTCAAACATACCTTTGGATCTCTCCCCCCTCTTGTATAAAAATAAATCAAAAAAGTTTGGATTATGCCTTAGAGATTAATAAACCTAAAGAAAGATCTATTACCATCACAAACGAATGCTCTGAGCCAGTAATGATTACAGACATAGATAAGAAAGGTAATCTTTATGCTGATGCTTTTGGAGCAACAGCAGTAGAGTTTTACCCAAGTACTTATTCTCAGATTTTGCCAATGGGTGCATCTGCAAACTATGTTTTAAAATTAACAGCTAATCAATATGAGTTTCCAAGACTAAAAAAACCAATAAGATTTGTTGGAAGAACACAGTCTGGAGCAACAGTAAGCTCTGAATCAATATTGGTCACAACAGAAGTTATTGTTCAAGATCAAGAGACTATAAGAGATAGTGAGCAAACTTATTCTCAATCTGTTCCTATTTGTGAAAGTCTTAGTGGAGAAGATGCTAGAAATATAAATCTTAACTTTCCAATAGTTTCAACAACCTGTGATGGAGACACAGGTTTTTGTGATGCTGTTGGTGCTGCTAACTTAATCTTAAAAAGAGCTCAAGATCTACAAGCAAGAATTATTACAGATTCTTCACAGATAAAAAATCAAACACAAAATAGTTCTTGTGCTCCTCAAGCATATAACAATGGTTATTGTGAGATCTCTGATATTTTAAAGAACACAAAAACCACAGAATTTTATTTGTATTTACAAAATGATGCTATTAATGTTGATCTTTTAAGAGATCTTTTAATAAAAGACCAAAGTACTAATAAAAAATTTAGTAAGATAAACAGACATCTGGTTTTAGAAAACTCAGGTTTTATGACCCCTAGTGATGTCTCTATTACCGGTGGGAGATTATTATATGATGGAAAACTAAGAGGTTGTGGAAAATACAAAGTAACAATTGATGGGTTTGTTGCTGCAAACCATGAATTGATCTTACCAGAAAGAACAACTATTTACATAATGATAGAAGAAATGGAAAAACCAGAAAGTTGTAGTAAATCAGCAGAAAACTTTATTTTGTTTTTACCACATGACAAAGAACTTAAACAAGCCTCCAACTATGGAACTTGGCTTACAATGATTACTGGTAAAAAAGAGTTTGGAGAAAAGATTGCAACAGATGTTTTTAATGATGCTAAAAGGTATGCTTTTAATCTAGAGAGATCAAATCAGTTTAATATTATAAATTTATTTACTGGTAATATTTCTGAAAAAGAAGATGCTATAGCAAAGATCTATTTTAGAACAAAACAAGACTCTTTACAAAAAACTCCAGAAATTACAGAGATATTAATTAATAGTGGTTATGGTGCTGTTGATGGAGAAAACAAAGTAATCTTTGATGAAAAAGTTGTTGGAAACATTTCAAAAGTCATACAAGGAATAATGAATCAAGATCTTGCAGATGTTTGTATCTCAGAAAATAAAGATTATCTTTTGTTATTATCTTTTAAAGAAAGTGTTAGTGGTACTTTAGAGCTAACTGCAAAAGATAAAGTAAACAACATAAGATTAGAACCAGAAAAAGTTTGTAAAACTTTAGAACTAAGTTCAACTATTAATGAAACTGTTTTAGTTAATAATGAAGAGAGTACTCTTAATGTTACTTATAACTATCAAGGAAAAGAACATGATGCTTTATCAGTATCCTTACAGCCAGAAAAAACAGTGGACTTTAATGTTTGTGTTGTTCCTTCTTTAGAAAGCTTAACTTCAGAAATTAGTAATAAGTTAAAGATAACAGCAACTAGTAAATTTAGAGAGTCTAGTGCCATGGGTCTAAGAGCAAAGACCTTAGAGTTAGATCTAATTTCTTTTGCATTAACTCCTTTGGAATTATTTGAAACAATTAATAAAGAAGTTCAGAATAATTCAGTGTCAGGATCAGAATTAGATACTTTTGAGTTTTTTGCTTTGGTTGATTGGGATGATACTTATTCTCCAAGAGATACTGAAACACAATGTGAGATTTTAAAAAAGTTTATAGAAAAAAATTTTAAAGCACAAAATTTCTTTGTAATAAAGGATTGGTGTCCAGATCTTGAGATAAGTAGTGCTGCAAGTTCTGTGGCAAAATCAAAGGCAAGAGATAATACTTTTAAATTTTTTGGAAGTTGTTTTAAATCTTGTTCTATGTGTTCAGCAGCAGGGGATACTCTTTTAGCAATAGTAAGTGGAGGTATGACTATACCTTTAGCTCTAAAAAATATTGTTTTAGATTGTGGAATATTTACTTGTGGTATGCCTGCTGGTGTTTATTATGCTTCTCAAGTAACTGGTAATGATTGGGGTTTATTAAATGCTTTAAAAACTGGTCTTGCAGGACTTGGAAAAGGTTTTTCAACAGCTTTTGAATGGGTCGAGGGTGTTATGTCTGATATTGGAGATCTTTTTGGTCTAGGGACTAATGGAGCTCAAGAATTAACTATTGATCAAATAGAAGGTGCTATAGAAGAGGAAGAAGATCCTTTCTTAGAGTCTATGAATGCCTTAAAAGGCGGATCTGTTCTTGGTGTTGCTTCTGCTGGTGCTGATCAAGCAGGATACACAAAAATATTAAGATCTACAACATCTCCTTATATGGCTGCTGGTTCTTCAAAAATAATAAGTAATTTTGATTTGCCAACTTCTGGTATCTCAGCAATTCCAACAACAAATATTACTATTCCTGGAACTTCTGGTGGTTCTACACTTTATACTCCAGCAATTAACCCAAGTTATTCTCTTTCAGAAGCAGCATTAAAAAGCCAAGTAAAAGGTGGCTGGATAGAATCATTAAAAGGAGAAAGTGGAGGTTTAAAAAACATTTTCCAACCAGATCCTTCTGATGCTGATGATTTAGCAAGAATTATGGGACAAGTTAATAATGTAGATGATTTTATGGCTCTTTCTGCTGATGATAGCTATGATCTTGCAAAAATATTATCAAAAACATTTAATAATCCTGCAGCAGATCCAAGTGTTGGAAATCCAGCATATTTTTCTAATCCACAAAATGCTGGGAGAGGAACCCCAGATGTAAAAAGATTAGTTGATAGATTATTACAAAAAAGCGGTCATACATCAATAGCTGCTGAAGCAGGCGATGTTGCATCCACAGTAACCAGAGCAATATCTGTAGATGATGCTCAAAAGGGCTTAACACAATTAGATGATGCTCTTAAAACAGTTAGTGATGATATAGCTAAATTAGATAAAGAAATTTCAAAGATAGAAAATTATGCTACTAGAAACAAATCCGCAAATACAAATTTAGACAAATTAACTAAAACAAAAGCAGATCTTTTAGATGCTCAAAATACTTTGAAAAATGCTAGAAATGGAGTAGACGATGCTATAAAAACAGGAACAACAACTGTTAATGGTCAAAAAGTTGTTTCGATCTCAGATGATCTTACTAAAAATATTGATGATGTTATTCAAAAAACAAGCAATCTTAAATCCTCAAAAGTAAACTGGAAATTTGGATTTAGAAAGTGGGGTGGAATGGCAAAAGGTATTGCTTGTGGTATTGTTGGTAATATGTATGGTCTTTCTGCTTTAAAGGAGGATGGAGAGATTGGCAATCTTGAACATTCTATTGTTCAATCAACTGATAGTGACAATATTACAAGTTTTTCTAAAAATAAATTTTATTATATTTTAGTATATAGAACAAAAAACTCAGCAGGAAAAGAAAGTTATATTTTAAAAATTTCTTTAGAGTCTCCTATTAATGATAAAGCAGATAATGTGGTTTATAAAAAAGCTAATAACAAAATAACTGAAGAAAACATAAAAAGGTCTTTAACAAACCTAGGTGCTGTTGAATATGATAAATCAGAAATAAGTACTGAAGAGATGGTAGAGGAAATGCTGGCTGAAGAAATAGAAAGGGCTCAAAGAGAAGCAAATAATTTATCTAGTGTGAATGGTGGTTTGGATTTAGATAATGAAAGTATAAGTAGTTTAGATCTAGAAGAAATTCAAAAAGAAGGATATTTACAAAAAAAAGATCTTATACAAAAATATACTGGGTGTAGTTTTCCAGGACAATGTGCTGATTTTTCAGAAAGCTGGGGAGAACGTATGTGTTCTAGATTTTCTGTAGAGGCTGCAAAAAAAATATATAATCTAAGTTATATACTTAATCATTCTTGGTTTATGGGTTCTTCAAATAAAGTTGTTTGGAGAGCTGGTCAGAATACTGAAAGTTATAAAGAACATCTTGTTCCTGGTGTTTTGATTAATATTAATATACCTGGCAGTAAATATTCTCAACCAAGCCATATTGTTTTATATGTTGGAAAAGATCAACAAGGAAGAGATCTGTTTTTACATCAATCAGTAGATAAATCCAGTTATCAATATTTAGATAGTTATGTTTCAGCAGGAAGATCAATACACTCAATTCTTATTCCTTCTAGTGGTTATCCACAGTATTCTGCTGTAACTTCCTATAATTCTCCAAAATACGCTTAACTTTTCTTTCTATTTTATAAATATTTTCATTAACTTATATTTTTGAAAAAGAATGTTTTTAGAAATAAATAATAAAAAAGGTTTTACTTTATTTACAGCATTAGTCTCCTTATTATTAATATCTGTAACTTTAGTTTTATTATTTAATATGATAAAAACAGAAGAAACTTATTTATCAGTAATAGCCAATCAATCATCAATGTCAGATCTTATTACTATTGGAGATCTAGCAAGAGCAGATGCTTTTGATAGTTTTATTGTTGCTCTAAGATTTAATTGGGAAACAGCAAATTCTAGTCAAGATCAAAGAATTATTTTAGATAGAAGTGAGCTTGATACCAATTGGTCAGATTTTGTACAAATAATGGCAAACAAACAATTTTTTTCTATGAACTTTGCTGGATATTTTGCAACTGCTTTATTATTAAGACTTCAATATACTGTTGAACCTCCAGGGTATAAACTAGTTTTAGAGCAATTAGAAGAAGACACAACTTCTGGAAGTTTGGAATCTAATGGTGAAAGATATAAAGATATTGTTAATCAAATGTTTTTAGATGGAGGAAATAAAATAGATGTTGTTAATTGTAGTAATGATAATCCAGAAGAATGTACTGGATCTTTTTATATAACAATTGATGCAACTCAACTCTCTGATGAAAACTATGAGCTATTACCAAAAATAAATGTTTTAAGACATAAAAGTCAAGATGTTATTCAAAGACCGATATTTGGAAGACAAGTTTATAAAATATATATGCCTTGGAGAGGATTTCAAGCACTTAGAACAGCAAGAAGAATTGCTCATAGTACTGACGCTGAGATTAGTGATAATCCTGGTTATTTTAATAGTAATGGTGCTTCTGATGTAGGGCTATTTAATCCAAAAATTCATAACACCTTAGAGCAGGCAAGACTTGGGGTTTGTGAGCCTCAGTCTTGTGATTATAGAAAAGATCTTTTTAAAACTGTTTCTGCTGATGGTTTTAGTGCATCTTGTTTAAGTCCTAGTGAACAAGCCGTTGAGATTAGGCCAGTGACCCCTTCTGGCGGTTTTTCCAACTATACACCTTCTGTAAGTATGAACTATAATTTAGATAATTTAGCTACAGATAGTTCAGCAATTTTTAATAAATTAATTGAAAGAACAACTAAGTTAAATTTAATGGAAAGATCTGCCCTGGATACCGAAACAATAGTTTTTAATAATGGTCTAGAGATGCTCTCTGGTGATGGTTTAGATGGGTTTGGAGATGTTAATATTTTGCAGATCTCTACAACACCTTCACTAACAAGAACAAAACAAATTATTGAGCAACAAAGTGCACAATCAGTTTCTTTAAATGCTTTTTCTTCACAAGAATTTTTAATAGATACCCCTAATACTTTAGCAGGAGGTTTTGGCATATTTTATAATACTGAGCTTCAAAGAGCAAGAACTTTTAGAGAGTTAGACAGCATTTCTGGTAATACTTGGCCATTTGCTATTTCAATAGGTGAAGATTATGTTGGAACTACTGGCCAGTCTATTAATTTTAGTTGTTCAGAATTAGAAAATATTAATATTCTTTTAAAATTTAAAGAAACAGATAATCGTTATAGAACCTTGCCTTCACAAGAAACCTTTATTTGGGTAGAGTTAAGGGATTCTTTTACAAAGTATACTTTTCCTCCAACAAATGGATTTGCTAGTTTAAGCACAGATTCAAACACAGGCTATTTTACAAAAGAGTCTATTAATGGCTATATTACTAATGGCTATTTAACTGAGCCAAATAATACAGATAATTGGATCTGTTTAGATTATAAAGGGGTACCAGATATTTTGACTAGTCCTCAAAATAGTTGTGTGGCAAAAGAGGTTAATTAAATATAATTAACTTTTCTCAGTTAACTAGTATTCTTTTATAAATATTTCCTATCTTTAATAATATATTTTAACCTGAAAATAATCTATTAGATAAAATAAAAACCTTTATAAACTAAACTTTAAACAATATATAATATTATATATTCAATAATATTAAACACTTTTAAAAAAGGAAAGATCTATGGGCTTAAAAAATCTATATTATAAATTAGAAGACAAATATTTTGAGATGCTTGACACTCTAGAAGAAAAAGGAATTAATCTGTATAAGATTATAGATCCTTTAGAAAAAAAAGGCATACCAACTTTTGCTATTTTTTTAGTATTACTTCTTGCAATAATTTTTTTAATAGTTTATTTGTTAATTCCAGTAGTATCAACACCAGCAGACTCCATAAACTTTGTTTTTAAAGATTCTACTGGAAATACAATTAGCTCAGAAGAAATAGATATATTATTTGATAATGTTTCAATTGTTGCTGTAACAAATAGCCAAGGTATCTTTGAACTAACAAATTTTGAAAAAAAAGCAGAACATATTTTAAAAATAGATGACTCAAAATATAAATTTGCAAACAATATTACAGAACAAGCAATAACTGAAAAAAACAATTCTATTTATCTAGAACAAAAAACCCAGTTTTTAACAAAAAAAATATATTTTAAATCACCTAATGGAACAATAATTAATGATCTTTTACATGTTAATATAAGTTGTAGTGATTCAGATTTTTTTGCTTCTGAAACAGTAAGTTCTGGAGAATTATTGTTATCAGATATTCCAGTAAATTGTGGTCAATTAATAGTAGATATAGAGAATAGAGAATTTGATCCTTATTCTTTAGAAGTAACAGAAGAAGTAGAAGACATATACTTAAGTTCTCCATCTCAAGATAAAGGAACTTTAAGTGTATTAGTAAAAGATAAAGACTCTAAATTAGGGATCCCAAATTTAAATATAAGAATAATAGATGTAGTAACAGATCAAGAATCAGATATTGGTGTTACAAATGATAATGGTATTTATGTTTCTAATGATGTTTTACTAGTAAATAGAACATACAAAATATTTGTTTCAGATCCAAATGGATTATATGGATCTATTAGAGATACTGAGTATAATACAAATCTATTAGCCACAAAAAAAATCTTGCCAAACCAATCTAATGATTTTGAAATAGAGTTAAGAAAAGATGTTGTTGGTTTTATTATTTTAAAGACAATTGATCAAGAAACAAATCAAGTAATACCAAATGTAAAAGTAACTCTAAAAAAAGGAATAAGCATACAAGAAGTAAAACAAACAGATAATGATGGAATAGTAAGATTTGGAGTAAAAGAAAGTTCTTCATATTTAGCAAATTTTGATAATGATAATTATATAATCTCTCAAAGAACGGTTTCAGTTGGAGAAACTGCTCAAGAGATTAAGTTAAAGAGTGTAGATTCAACTAATCAAAATACATTAATAGTAAGTATCATAGACAAAGACAAAGCACCAATAGAAGATGCAACTGTAAAAATAATGGATGCTATTAGTAATTCTTTAATAAAAACAGGAATAACAGATATTTATGGTAAACATATTTTTAATAACCTAAATCCAGAAAATACATATTATATTGAAGTAGTTTCTGGACCATTTACTGGAAGATCTATTTCAAATTTTACCATTAAAGAAAGAGAGATTAATGAAGAAAGTGTTATTTTAGATATTGGTGAAGGAACTTATAATCTTAAAATCTTAGATACACAAGATAGTCCAGTATCAACAGATGTAAAAGTTTATGAAGTTTCTACAAATAAAGAGATGGTTGAAAAAGAAACAAACACAGACTCAGAAGGAAATGCTATTATTAGAATAAGATCAGATAAATCTGTGTATTTTGTAATAAATAATTTTGATAGACAATTTATAACAAAACACTATAATGTAGAAGCAAACACTATTCTTAACGAAACTATAAGATTACCAAGAACAACAACATCCTCCAATATAGAGTTTTTAGGATTTTACACAACTTCTGGAGAAATGGTAACAAGCATAAGCCCAGGACAAAGTGTAATAGCAAGATTTGTTTTAAATGTTGATAGAGATTATTCTAAAGCAGTAGCACACATAAGAACAGGAGCTGGAGAAGGTTGTGGTTCTAAAACTTATTTGTTAGAAGAAGATTTTAGTTATATAAAACAAATAAACTATGCAGGAACACAAATAAATGGATCTAGCACATATACGCCATGCCTTGGAGAAGGAACAGATCTTTTAAGCTTTACAAAAAAGGATGCAAAATGGTTTAATGTAACTATAAATAGACCACTTTTAGGAAGCTACTTAATAGATGCTGAAATAGTTATTAGAGATATTGCTTCTCAAAATCAAAATGTTTTTTATAGAGCAGAATTTATTACCGGTAATTCTGTTTCAAGATTTCCATTAGATTCTGTTTTAGAAACAGCAGTAAGCACATCTTCAAAACAATCACTTTATGCTTATGCTAAACAACAACCAATATATGTAGGTTCCTCTAATTTTTGTGATAATGGTGTGTGTTATAGCTTTTCAGTGTTTGATAAAAGTACAAAAATAAATAGAAATATTATTGATAAATTTACAGCAAAAGAAAATACAGATTATCAACTACAATTTAGATTAAATGTAGACAAAACAAATCTACAAGATGCTTCTTTAAGCATTACTAGTATTGCTCAAGGAAAAACAATAAAGTTAACAAACTACTTTATAGAAAGTGTTGGTGCACAAGTAATAAATGGAACAAATGATTTTGACTATATAGAAATTGGTAATCTTTTAGTAAATGATTATATTTCAGGAAATATTGATCTTTCAATATTAAATGATCAATCAGATACTTTAATATTTTCTGTAATCTCAAATGGAGAAGTAGTTTTTACAAAAAATATTTTGTTTGATGTAAGAGAGTCTAAGATATTAATTGGTGAACAAATACCAACAGTCTTAGTTCCATATGTTCCAAACAATATTTTAATATCAGCAACACATGAAGATCAAAGCCCAGTTGTTAATGCAGATGTTTTAATTTTAAAGAACGGTTCTGTAATTGATACTGGAAAAACAGATAATGAGGGGATATTTGCTTATGTTTTGCCTTCAGTAAATCTAGGATCTACTATTGATTTTGTTATTAAAAAACAAGGATATAAGAGTGTTACTTTAACAAACAAAGTAACAGATCAAATATTAAATATCACCCCAGAATCTTTAGATATACAATTAGATATTTCAAAAACCTATTCTGAAAAATATCAAATCTCTTTAATGAATAACACTATTTTACCACTATATATTTCCAAAATAGAGTCTAGCCTTGATGATGATTTTATAGATATTTCTGCATATGTAAACACAGTTTTATTAGACCCAGCTCAAAAAATAGTTTTAGATGTTGAAGCAAAATTAAATGAAACTGGTATTGAGTTAATGACTCAAAAAGTAATAACAGGAGAACTGTTGTTATATATTCAAGAAAATTCACTTTCAAAAGAATGGGTTGTAAAAATACCAGTAACTGTAAGAGTCACTTTTGGAAATAGTGTAAATAATGTTAACTGTTTAACCATAGATCCAATAGAAAACAGTTTATCATTAGTAACTGCTGAAGAAGTTGCTGAATATTCTATAACCTTAAAAAACGATTGTAGTGTTGATAGCGCACCTGTTTCTTTAGGAAGAATATTTGCAGATCTATACTGGTCTAAAAATAAAAAATATGGAGACTTTAGTATTGTTGCTTTAAACAATGAATATGATTTGGTTGATAATGACGGAGTACAGATTTTACCAACTCTTAAAGCAAATGAATCAGTAACTTTAAAAATTAGATTTAAACCAAAATCTACTTTAAAAACAATGAGTGCAGAACCAAAAATTATATTTAGAACACAAAGAGCAAATATTAATGGTTTTGATAATATCTCTGTAGATCATATTTCTAACATAGTTATGAACAACTACGCTAGTTGTCTAGAGCTTCCAAAAGGAACAGTTCAAGCAATGTATTGTGCTATGAACCAGTTTATGGGCAACATGTACTCTAATAACTTTGGATATAATCCAATGTCCTATGATCCAACAACCATGGGTTATAATCAACAAGCTTTTGGTGGAAATATTGGTGTGCCATATTCAGGAAGCACTTTTAACACCATGCAATATCCTAGTCTAGGTTATAGCCAGATGATGAATCAAACAAATTATCAAAACTTTTTAGATTATCCAACAAACAACACAACCTATACAAATCAGTTTGGATGCCCTGCAACAACTTTACAGGTAAAGAACAATTGTGCGGATGATTCTTTGATAAAGTTTGATGCTGAATATGGAATAACTGTTCTAAACAGTAATGAGATTACAGTTAATAAAAATTCTGCAGCAAATGTTAATATTCAAGGTGGTTCTGTTTTAGGAACTTATAAATTAAGTGTTTATGCTAAATCTGTTGACGACACTGTTGACGATTATACTTATGTAAAAGATGTTCCAGTAACGGTAACTTTACCAATAAGCACCATTCCAGAAAACTGTATTGAAGTTCCAAAAGTTGAATTTGATTTTTCACAATTAATTCCTAAAAAACAAAGGTTAGTTATTTATAATAATTGTAGAGATCAAGGATATATTTTAAATAATCTAAAAATAAAAGATATTGCAGAAATTGAAGAAAGCGGTGTTTCTTATTTCTCTATTGGTGAGAATATTAGAGATTTAAAACCAATACCATCAACAATGACAAAAGACGGAAAAACAATAGAGGTTTGGAGTTTAGATGTTTTAAGAAAACCAGATATTGAAACAATAAAAGTAATTACAAAACATAGAACTGTTGCAGAAAGAGTGACTGCTACTAGAACAGGAAGTATGCAAATCTTTGAGAGCATAGTTAAAACACCGATCTTATCTATTGGTTATACAAATCCTAGAATGCAATTACAAGAGTTAGACAAAGAATTAAGATTTATAGATAATCTACAATGGTTAGGGCTTGCTGATGAAACAGGAACGCCATTTACAGAACAATTAAAAGATCCTAAAAAAGTTAGTGAAGACTCTAAAGATATAAACACTCAGGATCAAGATAAATTCCCTGCTGTAGAAAAAGGAAAAGAACCAACAAAAGGAAATCTTGATAAAGAAGCCCTAGATAAATTTAATGAGGAAACAAAAGTTACTCCTAGAGAATTAGATGAATCTTTAGTAAGATATGAAAGATATAATGACGAATCCGGAATAACTATAAAAATAATTTTAAACAAAGAGTTATTTGATCAAGAAGAAGATTTTACCTCGTTTTCAGGAACAGATCTAAAAGCTTGTTTTACTGGTAATATTTCTGATTTTAAGGATTTGGGTTTGTCTGATATTACTACCAAATCATATATTGATCAACAGATCTCTAAAAAACTAAATTTAGGAATTTTTAATTTTGGAGAAATAATTTCATCAATAACCTTCCCCCAAAAAGGAAAGTATATGATTTGTATTTCTAGACCTTATAACAAACTAACAGAAGACGAATCCTCTATAAGAATAAATGATATTTATTTTATGGATCAGGATAAAAGTCTAGTAAAAAAATTCTTTATAAGAAATCCAATTTCTTGGACCTTGGGTGTTTTAAAAGAAACAATCTATGATGATATTTATTTTTCACTAACTACAGAAGTTGGTGGTTTTGCATCAAAGAAAACTTCTTATTTAGATACTAGTGATTACACAATAACATCAGATCCAATAAATCAAGAAGATGGAGAATGTTATGGTCCACAAGCATTTAATGGTGTGCAAGGGTATACTAGTTTAGATAAATATAAAGAATATGGATTTGATAGATTATTATTTACTTGGGATCTTGAAGATATTACATACAACACCTGTGACTATGGAAAATATTATTGTGATCAAGATCAACTTCGTGTATCTATGAGTAAGAAAGTAGATCTGTTAAAAGATTCAACTAAATATACTGAATTAATAGTAAGCAATAAAGAAGACTCTTTAAACAAAATTAATTTTAAGTTACAAGAGGGCACAAAAAAACTAGAAAAAGATAATTCTACTCATATGATAATCAATTTACAAAATGAAATAGATTCTAAGTTTACTGAATCTGTTCTTGCAGAAAACTATCATTTATTATTAAAAGGAATAATTTTTGATGCTGTTCCAGAAAAATTACAAGAATTTGCAATTATTACAATTAATGCTAATTTGATGAATGATAATAATTTTTCAGAAATTACAAAGGAGTTGTTTACTCTAGAAGATGCTCAAACAAAAGGGCAAGAAAAAGCATATTATGATTATGAGCTAAATGATAAAAATTATTATTCATTTAGTGTAAGTGTGTTTTTAGATTACGCATATACTAAAATAAATAATATGGTTTTAGAAGATGATAAAGATATAGATCTTTATCTTCAAGATTTCTTAAAAAGCATGGATATATATTATGGAGTATCATTAGATAAATTTATAGTAAATACAAAAGTATATGGAGATCTAACCAAAGACTCTGAAACACATAAAATATTTACTAGTGGTAATTGGGGTAGTACACTTAATAAATTCACTTTAAAAGAAAACTCAATAATTAGAGAAATAACAAAGCCACAAACTGTTTTAGTTGAATTTGATTTGGATTCCATTGAATCTGATAATGTAAACTATACTTTCTCAGATTTAGATAGATTAAATGATTATTTAAATCCACACAACTCAAATCAAACATTTAAAGAAAATATTTTCTTTAAGACACCAATTAATGCTCTTCATTATAATTACATAAATAATAGTATAAGTCTACCATATGTTTCAATAAACACAAACTTATTACCATCAGGCACAAAAAAAGCAGATGTTTATGTAAATTATGAAAATTGGAATGAAATACAAAAAGGTTATATTTACACTTATATGGTAGATCCACAAGACAACTATGTAACATCAAGCTTTGCAGATATTAGACCATTGCAACTAACCTCCACTGTTCCATTAAATTATAACCTAGAATATTATTTATCAGGAAATTATATATCACCAACAACACCAATAGATTGGTTTAGAAAAACAGAGAGTAATAAAGAGATAACTTCTGTTAGAAAAACCAGTATAGATGATGTTTCAGAAAATGGATATAGGTTATTAGAACTTAATGGTCAAAAAACATTATTTAAAACAACTTTGTTTGTTCTTAATAATATTAATGTTTCAGAACAAAATTCTGAGCAATTAAGAATAGTTTCAACAGCTAAGTTGCTTAACAATTTAGGTGTTAGTGAAAATTTTAGTGTGACAGATTATTACAAATATATTTATTTAATACCATCAAATCTAAGTACCAATAATAATTTCAATCTAAATACCAGTTTGATCAAATACTTAATAGATGGAAAAAAAGAAATAGAAAACACTGAGTCAGATACAGAAAATTATGATTCAATAATAAATAATAAGATTTGTTTTAATTTTGAAGAAATAAATGGAAGCAAAATATTTAAATTATGGTACAATCCAAGTTATAAATATAATAAAGAATAAAATTAGGGAAAAATATGAGTTTAAAAAGCATCTATTATTCAATAGAAAATAAATGGTATGATTTTGTAGAAAAAACAGGGCTATATAAAATAACAGATAAAATAGATAAGTTTATGCCGTCTATGTTATTTTTTATACTCCTATTAATCATAATAATTGCTGGAATATTTTTATTATTACCAATATCACCAATAGGCTCTACAAATGTTCTATTAATTGTTAATGATCTAGAAACAAATCAACCAATCCCTAGTGTTCCAGTTGAATTGACTGGGCGTGTTTCTGGTAGACAAAATTTTACTACTAATGATAATGGGGAGTTAAATTTTTCACTAGAAAAAGATGAAGATTTTGTTATAGATATTGATTATGCTTCAGGAAACTATAAAAGAGTTAATAATTCCTATACTTATAATGATGCAAAGACAGGAGAAATAAAAATACTTTTAGAAAAAGAAGATTCAACTCAAGAGTTAGTAAATTATACCTTTAGTTTAGTAGATGAATATAATGGTAGAATCCAAAATACTGGTCACGTGGAATTTACTTGTAGTAATAATAATGTTCTAGCACCAAGTGATGTAGATTTAGTAAATGGCGTTGTAGAAGTTTTAGCTGATCCTAATTGTGGATTAAGAGCAACAATCTATGCTCAAGGTTATGAAACTGTTTATAATAGACTAATAAATACAGAAACAACAGTAATTTCAACAATTAGCACAGTTGCTGATTTTGAAGAGGATGACACATATTATACAATAACAGCATATGCAAAAGATCAAATAACTAGTGAGTCATTAGAAAATATTAAATTCTCTTTATATACCTCAACAGGTCTTAAGGTATCAGGATCTGAATGTGTAACAAACACTGGAGGCACATGTAATATTACTGGTGTTCTTTCTGGTAATTATGAATTAAGAGCACAAGATAATAGAACAAATCCTATTTATATAAATAAATCTTCTAATATAAATGTAAATTATGATACTACTCAAACAATATATCTTTCAAGAGATATTACAGGATACATAAAAGTAAAAGTTGTTGGAAATAACAACATTCCAATGGACGATGTGTTATTAACATTAAAAGTACAAGATCAAGAGATCTCTTCAGGAAGAACAGATGTTAATGGAGAATATTTATTTGCTGTTTCTAATAATGGTTTAGGTTATAGAGTTGTAGCAGACAAAGAAGGCTACTTAATAGAATCAAAAGCAGTTAGTGCTGTGTCATCTATGCCAGTTTCACCAAACATTACTATAAGATTAACACAAGTAACAGAAGATACTGTTGCTCCAATAAATATAAGAGTAATTAATGGTAATTCAGGAAAAGGATATCCACATGCTCAAGTAGTTTTATATGATGCTGATACTGGATTTTTAACAGACTATCAAGCAAGAATAACAGACTTTGATGGAAATGTTTCCTTTAATGTAGCCTCTGGAAAATATTATGCTTATGCTATAAAAGGAAGCTCTGTTGGTAAATCTGTAGACTTTACTTTTGATCCAAAACTTTCTGAAATAACTCCGCCTGTAGAAGTGGTTATGGATGTTTCAAAAGGGCAATTATTGTTAAGTATAGTAAATAAAGATAATGAGCCTGTGCCAAATGCAAAAGTAGAAATATATGATAAATATAATAGATATATACCAGCAGTTGGTGGTCAATTAACAGATGCTCAAGGCTTAATAGCTTTAGATCTAGATGCTGATTTAGATGTTTATGTTGTTGCTTCTGATCCTTTAGGTAACTTAGGAATCACTCAATCAGATTATATAAAAATATATCCAAATCAAGAAGCAAATCTAAAAGTAACCTTATATGAACCAAGATCAGCAATCTCAAACCCAGAAATTGAGTTTTTAGGTTTTTTTAGAGGTGAAAATAAACTTGATGGTTTCTTAAAAGCAGGTCAAGAATATAAAGCAAGATTTGTTTTATTTGTTCCTAGCAATAGATCTTCAAGTGAAAGTTTTAGAGAAGTTGGTGCTGTTATTAGAACTGGTAATAAAAATAGCCCATATCTAGAAAACGATAGTATTTATATAAAAGAAATAGATGTTCCTGGAGCAACTATAGAAAAATATACACAATATAGTAGCTCTCAAGGATATAATGATAAAGAAGATGTTGACACTAGAACTCTAGGGGATAGCAAATGGGCAAAAATAGTAATAGAAGACTCTGATTATTCAGATCAAGAGTATGCAACAGCTTATGAGATTGTTGCAACAGTAAAAGTAAGAGATACTGCTTTATTTGGAGAAAGAGTTGAGATTAATTATTTAGGTTATGGATACACTAGAGATTATACCTATGAAACAGATCCTTCTTATGACGGTTCTGAAGATGAAATAGAATATATGTCATATAACACCACTCCATTTAATATCGGAGACGAGATTGTTTGTGATGATGATTTTTGTTTTACCTTAACTATAACAGATATAGCCCAAGACCTAAGAGAAGATGTGGTTTCAAACTACACCGCTGCTCCACAAAAAGATTATTTACTAAATTTTGGTCTTACAAATAATAATAATAGTAAAATATATAGTCAATCAAGATTTAGATTAGAAAATGAAGACGAAGGAATTTATTTTGTAAATATGAATCTAAAACTACCAACAGATTCACAGATAAATAAAACCCCAGAAGCAAATGAATATAATTTTGATATAGCCACTGGAGAGTTTATGCCAAGAACAAACTTAACAGGAGAGATAAGATTTAGACCGATCTTAAAAGGGGATAGACAAATAAAATTAGAAATGGTTTCTGATCAAAAGGTTGTATTTAGTAAAAATATTACTATTCATTCTCTTTCAGATAAAACATTTTTAGTTGATATTACTCCAAAAGTTATTCCTTCAGGAAAAAACTTTAATTTAGAATTGGAAGTTAAAGATGCAACTAAGCAAATAGAAGTAAATCAAGAAGTCACAGTAACAGTAAAAGACAGATTTAAAAACACAATTGCAGGCCCAGTAACTGTTGGTGCTTTAGGTTTAGTCTCAGTTAATAATATTCCAGGTCAAGAATCTGGAAATAAAGTTTATGTTTATGTTCAATCTCCTGAATATGAAACACATGTAAGTGAAATAACTACAACAGACAGTATTTATTATATTACTCCAACAAAGCTAGGAGTTAGTTTAAATGTAAATGACAAAACCTCTCAAGATATTACTCTTGCTATAGAAAACATTTCTGAGCAAGATCTAGTAGTTGATAAGATAGAGTTGGTTGGAGATAATGATCAACTGGAAGTAATTGATGTTGTAAGAATAAATAATGAGCTATTATCTTTTATTGGAACAGAAATAAAAGCAGTAGACTCTGATTCTACAAATAATTATGATAGTAAAAAAACATTTGATTTTTCCATAAATACAAATGCAAGAATACAGACAATAACAGAGTTACAAAATCTAAATGCAAAGATATTAGTTTCCTTAAAAGATGCTAGAAGTAGCAACTATGTTTGGGATGAAGAAATTCCTCTATCAATAACAGTTGGTTTTGATGGAATGTTTGATAATTCTGCTTGTCTTACAATGTCAGAATATTCTATAAAAGAAGTTGTGCAATCTGGATTTTCTGAAAAACAATTTACTTTGAAAAACGATTGTGCTATTAAACAAATTCCAGTACCATTACTAGGCGGCTTGTCTGCAAAAGTAGAGTTTGATGGAACACCAAACGGAAGATTTATTTTAACTGTTGGAAACAGATTAGTGGAGTTGTCTCCTGCTTATTATAAAACAATATATGATACAGTAGACTCAGAAAAAAAATATCCAGTAAAGTTAAGATTTGAGCCTAGTGGTAGATTTGCTGGCAAAGTAACTGGAAAAATTATTTTCAGATCTAATAATGTTACAACTGCTGGTGCACAGGAGATACAAAATAGTTTTAATTTTGAGTATGATGTTGTTAATTTATCAGACTGTTATAGTATTCCAAAAAATGTTTTAACAATAAATGATTTAGGAAAAGAAGATAGTTTTACTATAGAAAATAAAGGGTGTGGAAGCGAAACAAGTTATAGATTATCTTGTGATAATTGTCAAGGATTGATGTTTAATCCTAGAGAAAACATACTAGTTTCAGAAACAGGAACCAGTGAAGAGATTAAAGTTTCTGCTCTTGGTTTAACTCCAGGAATTTATTTTATAAATGTTCATTCAAAAATTGCTGGAGCTAGAGGTGCGGAGAAAAATGTTGGAAAAATAAGAGTTTATGTAAGACCTGGAACTGGTTGTTTAGATCTTGAAAGATATGAGTTTGATCTTTACAGATCTGCATACTCTGAAAACACTGGTTTGTTAGT
This sequence comes from uncultured archaeon, assembly GCA_964586355.1. Taxonomy (GTDB): domain Archaea; phylum Iainarchaeota; class Iainarchaeia; order Iainarchaeales; family CSSED10-239; genus JAKQTP01. The sequence continues at coordinate 723 of CAZPGO010000008.1, read as the reverse complement.
AAATGCTAAAAGTTATGATACCACTAATATTATTAATAGATGTTATGGTCAGATAGTAAGTGTTGAAGGAAAAGCAGATAGCGGTGCTAAATGGGGAATGGCTATCCTAGCTGGATTAAGAGACGGTTTGTTTACTGGTATTGGTTCTTTTGGTCTTCAAGAGCTTGGTGATTTGATCGGAAATTTATTAGGTAATAAAGATAAAGATGAGGAAAAAAGTAGTGATAAAATTAATGCTGACTTTGAGTGTACTGGGGAAATTAAGAAAAACCAAGACTCAACAACTATTGTTTGTAAGCCAAATAATCCAATTAAAGGTGCAAGTTATTCTTGGGCAATAGAATCAAATGATGGTTCTGTTACCAGAAGTTCAGAACATATTTCAGTTCCTAATATTTCTAATGATACTTTAAAAATAGCATTAACTATTAAAAATGCAGAGAAGTCTGATAAAAAAGAAAAAGAAATTACTATAGGTTGTGAAGATAATTTGACTTGGGATCCTGCAAAATCTATTTGTGTTGTTGATTCAAGTAATACTACTGTTCAGGAAGTTATTGATAATGAAGATGGATCTCTAAATTCAACAAATCCATCATTAGAAGATGCTTTAAATCCAGAAGATGCTGTTTTAGATCCAACCTTAGATCTTTGGAATCCTACCTTTGTATGTACTGGAGAAACAATAGAAGGCGATGAAAGTTCAACAGAGTTATTTTGTTC
>CAZPGO010000007.1:0-14674 GCA_964586355.1 uncultured archaeon | reverse complement strand
AATATTTTATATATACCTGGTCTTATTGATGTTCCAGAGGGATCTATTGCTTCCCAAAGATCTGTATCATCATCTAAAACTAAACACTCACTATCTGTTCCAAACTCAATACTAGTTGTAAGATCCATACAGATAGGATCAATTGGCTGCATTCTTATAGACTTATCTAAATCTTCATAAATATACTCTAAAAGCATACAAGTAGTACCACCACCACAATAAGCAGTACATCTAGAAGGGTCAGAATATGTGTTTAATTGTATAGTTTCATGCCTTTCATTAAAACAAGCCTTTGTTTGAAAATTAATGTTTCTTATTACAAGATCAGAACCTAAAACAACATCCCTTAAAGCCTCCTTAAAATTACTTAGATCAGATCTTTTATTACCAATACAAACATTTTGAGAAAGATTACTTAGAGCAAAAGAACCAGCAACAATAACAAAGCCCATTAAAACCACAGCAACCAAAACTTCAAAAGGTGCACTTACTTGCCCCCTCTTATTAAGAGAATTTTTTTTAATCATAGTTTTTCTTATAAAATAGATAAGAAAAAGACTTTTAAAAAGAATTGTTTTTAATAAAAAAAGAAAAGATCTAAGAAACCTGATTATTTACTTGAGTTGCAGGTAGATTAGCTAAATTTGTTTGAGTTTTCATAGATCTACTAAACATTGGTTTTATTACTGCAATTAAGACAATAGCAACAATAGCAACAATAACAAGCATATAGAGAGTAGATGCTGAATCTGTTTGTGCTCTTTGATCTTTAATAATCTTTTTTATAATATTCATACAGCTCTCAACTCCTCTTTATATTTAAACTATGCTCTCTTTGGAAAAACTATACACACCTTTTTATTCCCATCTTCTAGATTTAATAAACTATAACATTCATCAGAATTTCCGGGCATTTCTGCAACAAAATATTCAACAGATTCCTCTAATTCATCAGAATAATCACATAAAACACCCATCTTATATTTTAATGAAGAACTACTATTATATGTAATAACCCTACCAATACTACCTTCAAATGTACTACCCTCTGGATTTAAAACACAAACTTCAGATCTGTCCAAATTTGCTGAATTAGCTAAAGTTGCTCCAGAAATAGAATCTCCATTTTTAAAAGTAGCTTCTTTTGTATATTTTAAAGAACCTATAGAATCTACTTGAGTTTTAATTAATCTTTGTGTTAATTCTTCAGGATTATCTCCAATATCTACATTCTTCATAATTATTGGAAGTAATACACCTAGTAAAGCCAAAGCAACAACAGCAGCAATCAATAACTGAAATGTTGAAAACGCTTGACCTTTTTTATTAAGTTTTAATTTTTTCATAAGATGTTCAAAATCTATCATTATTTTCACCTTTTTATATATTATAGAAATAACTAATATTATCTACAACAAAATATTTTACCATAATATATTTAAAGGTAATCTTTTTAGAAATATAAAAAAATTATTTAAAAAAAGTAAACAGAAAATGTTTTTTATAAAAACTAAATAATCAAATAAATACTATTAAATACAAAAACAATAAGAGATGGAATTAATAACATAACTAACAGATCCCAAAAAGTTAATAGATACCCCTTTTCTAACTCCCAAAGATAAACTGGTTTTGATTGTTGCTTTTTTATGTGTAATAAATACCATAAAGTTCCAAAAACAATAGTAGTAAATACCCATAAAATTATTAAAACCGCATAACTTTTAAGAACTAATAAATAATTAAAAGTTAAAAACCAAAATAAAGAAATAAAACCATAAGTTACAACAATTGAAAAAAAAGCTTTAAAAAATAGCTTAGATCTGTTAGTTTTAAACAAAGAAACAAAATTATTAAACAACCACATAATTACAAAAAGAAAACTCATGAAAACAAAAACAACAAATATAAAAGTTAAAATGAAAGTACCTAACAAAAAACCAACACCTAAAATTAAGATAGCTAATATTATAAAAAAAATATTTGATAAAATATTATTTCTCATATTAATAATCACATTTTTTTAATCTAACTCCTCAGAACCATAAAGAGCTGCATTTGGTCTCTCATTAAAAAAAAACACACAAAAAGTTGGACAAGTATCTGTAGAAAGATCCTCAGATACTTCTGGATAATTATTAGTTACCACAACTATGCCAGAAGATGTTTGATTACAATAAACATAAACATCCATCTTTTTTGTACCCTTTATAGAAATATACTCTCCATTATCACTCTTATCCACACCAGCCCCAGCAATAAAAAAAACACATTCTTTATTCATACCAGAAATGTTTTGAATAGATCTTCTATCAATAGTACCCCTAAGTAAAAGATCAGATATCACAAAAGGAATTCTTGCACTTGTTCCGACACTTTTTACACCAGAGATCACACCTTCTGATAATTTTTGTGTGCTTATCTGTACTGATTTTTCATTAACATTATTAACCATATTAATAATAATAACCAAAATAGCAGCAGCCAAAACAAAAGCAATCAACATCCTAAAAGATTCAAATGCTTCACTATCTCCTTTTTGGTTTAGTTTTTTAAAAATCATAATTTATCTAAATTTAAAAAATCAAATTTGCTAAAATTGTAGTAATAATAAATAAAACCACAGCAATTGGTAAAGTCTTTGCTATTCTTAACTTTACTAAAGTGTTATTATCTTGTTCAATTTTTGTAGTAAAATAAGTCATAATAATAACAATCTGTATAACATATATGGCAACAATAATCATAAACACAGTAGGACTTGCAATCTGACTAATTATCTCAGGACTAATATCTCCAAAGCTTGTTAAGTTACCAGTATTTATAGAGCCCATACCAGCACCACTAACACCAGTCTTAATAGACTCAGCCATTTGTGAGATGTCTGAAAGGGTTCCACTATTTGAGATTGAGGTTAAAGTTGAGATAACAATCTTTTGTAAAGCAGTAGTAATACCAAGAACAATAGGAGCAATAAACTTTGACATACTTGAAAGAGTGTTAACTGTATCAGACACCAAATTACTAAGCATCTTATTAACCTCATCAGTATTTCTTAATTGCAAAGAATAAGACATCAAAGTCTTTGCAGCAACAGAAACCCCTAATTGCACAGAATCAACCATTAACTGCATAGCACTGTTTATTATTCTTGAAGGGTTATTTTTTAGAGCACCATAGTTTTTATCAAATAAAGAAGATTGTAAGGTTAGACCCATTATTCTAATATTATCAATAGCCTTTCCAAAAACATCTTTTGCAATTAAAGACTTTGGAAGAAATTTTCTTGTGTGTTCTAATGCATCTTCAATAGGTTTATTTTCACCTAATCTACTAGCAATAACATACAAAGCATCCTTAAACTCGCCCTCCATTCTTTCAGATTCTAACTGTATTTTTCTTTTATAAACATTAGTAAAATATAACCAAAAAGAAAGAATAGCAGAAAAAGTCAACAAAAGACCATAAATAATATAATAAGGAGTAATATCATTTTCAGGCTGTTGCCAAAATTCAACTTCAGATCTACACATGTATTTAGGATTACTTTCTAAGGTTCTTAACTCATCTGCATCACAATGAAAACCAGGATTAACTACATCATAATCATTATACTCTAAAACACTTTCTCTAGTTTTTCCAAAATTAGTTTGAAGATAAATACTTGCAAAAACTCCTGAAACTAAAATAATTATTAAGAGAATAAAAATATTAATATTTAACTTACCAATTCTAGCAGAATTTTTAGGAGGTAACTTTGGATGATTATCAGGAATGTTTGGCGGATCATATGTCTTTGGTCTGTTTTTTATTACATATCTTGCAAATAATAAACAACCAATAGGTAAACCAATGTTATAAATTAATATTAGATAAATCGGTTTAGCAAGAGCAGATCCAGAAAAAGCAGAACCAACAGGCAAAACAATAATTAATAATAAAGGCAACAACACACCTAAATAAAACATAATCATTGCAGGTTGATTTAAACCTCTTGCATAATCCTCAAGAGTATTTTTAATAGAAGCTAAAGTATCAGACATAGTTTGATCAAGCAACTGAAATCTTTTACTCTCAGAAGTCTCAATTACAGAAGCACGAATCTTCATAAGACCTTTTTTTAGCTCATTAGATACATCTCCCCATCTATAAGCAAGATCATCTAAGGCCTCAGCAACACTGTTTTTAATACCAACCTTAACTTCCCAAAGAAGCTTTTTAAGATCATCAGCAATCTTTCCATGACCATGATCTGCAGCAAACTCAATTGCTTTTTCTAGGTTTGGTACTAGCTTCATAGACATTATCATATAACCTAAAGTTTCAGGAACAAAAGTTAGTGCCTTTACTTTTTCATCAGCAACTTTGGATAAAGGGTAATTTTTTATAACAACAAAACTATAGATTCCAATTATTAAAGGAATACCAAAAACCATAACCATAGCAAAAATAGTAGTGCCAAACATTTTACTAAGAGGTTTTAGTAAAAACAGAAAACCAAGGGTAACTAAAATACCGACAATTAAAACACATAAAAATAAACTAAACTTTACAGCAGCATTATACTCTTCAGGTCTTAGATCCCAATCAAGAAAATTTATAGCCTTTGCATAATTATCAGAATATTTTGCATTAGATCCACCTAAATTAGGAAACTTCTCATAAATCTTTTTACAAAATCTAACAAACCAATCTTCCTTTTTTCTAGTAAGCTTTTCAGAAACACCAAAATCTCTGGTATCTACAGATATAGCTTTGTAGATCTCTCCTGGATTTTCCACAGGTTTTCTAAAAGGGTTATTTTTATCAGCCATATTTTTACACAAAATATATTTATATACAAAAATAGATATAAGAAATATTTAAATAGTTGTTTGTTTAGAAATAATATACTTAACTTAAAATAAAAAGGAAAAAATATGAAATATAAAATAAAACAAGACTTAGATAGTTGTATAGGATGTGGGGCATGTGTTTCTGTCTGTCCAGAAAACTGGGAACTAGGAGATGCAAAAGCAAAACCAAAGAAAACAGAAGTAGATGAAATTGGTTGTAACCAAAAAGCAGCAGATATTTGTCCAGTATCCTGCATAAGGATAGAAAAAGAAGAATAAATGAAATTTAATAAACTTCATTTCGGGACTGCAGGGTTTGGGGGATCAGATCTTAGTATTCCTCAAAACTCTAAAAATCCTACAGCTGATGCTATCTTAGAACTCTCTAATATTTCTCTTTCTGCGTTAGAAATAGAATTTGTAAGACAAGTCTATCTTAAAAGATCAAGTCAAGAAAAAATCAAAGAAATTAAAGAAAACGCTATTAACAAAAATATTGCTCTTAGTATACATGCACCTTACTTTATTAATCTTAATAGCAATGAAGAACAGAAAGTAATTAATAGTCATAGATACATACTAGATTCACTAAATATTGGACAAAAAATTAACGCAAATGTAGTCGTGGTACATGTTGGCTACTTTTTAAAAACAGAGCCAAAAATAGCTTTAGAAAATGTCCAAAAAGAAATAGAAAATATTTTTGAAAAAACAAACAGTAAAACAGTTTTTGGTGCTGAGACTGTTGGCAAGAAAACACAGATTGGATCTTTAGAGGAAGTGTTATATTTATATGATCATTTAGACAAAAAAAGATTCTTACCTGTAATAGACTTTGCACACCTTCATGCAAGAGAAAATGGTTTGTTTAAAGATCCTAAAGAGATCACAAAAGTTTTTGACAAACTAAAAAGTTATCCAGACATTTTAAATAGAATGCATATTCACATGTCAGGAATAGAGTATGGTAAAAAAGGAGAAAGAAAACATCTTTTGTTTAAAGATGCAGATCTACCTTATAAAAAAATTTTAGAGAAACTTAAAGAAAATGATGTTAAGGGAACTATTATTTGTGAAAGCCCAGACATTGTTAACGACAGCTTATTTTTAAAAAAGACCTGGGAAAAAATATAAAAATTATTTGTTTACTAGGTTTCTAACTTTAACAATATAAATACTTTTAGATCACTAATTACTACTGGTCTTTTACTTTCAAAAGAAATAGTATCAGAAATCTTTTTGTTTTCTACTAAAAAGCTCTCTATAATTATATCTAAAAATAATAAAAAAACCACACTAAATAAAAAAATAAATAGGCACAACTGTTTGAATAATTTAGACTAAAAAAACACCAGTTGTTAAAATATTTTTATAATAGGTCCCAATCTTTTCCAGCACCTTTCTCTCTTAATCTTTCTTTTAAAGACTTTGTTTCTTTTGGTCTTAGACCATGAGGTGGCAAGGCACTATCATCTGATTTAAATGGATTATCTTTTATTTCTTTTTTTGGCTCTACAGGAACTGAGGCTAGGTTCTCTTCTGGTAAAGTTCTCTTTTCAGACACAACTTTTTGTTCAAAAGCAGATCTTTCCTCAGTAACTTCTGTAGTTTCTAATTTAGATATTTCAGAAGTACTTTCTTTAGAGTTGGAAGAGTTTTCTAAATTTTCAGAGGTTTTATTATCTGCCACATCTAGATTTTCAGTTTCTAAAACCGGTTCCTTTTTTCTAATAATTTCATAATCCCTACCCTCAACACCAGGTTGTGTTGATGAGATTGGTTTCGGGGTTGGTTGTGGAGTATTTTTTTGCATTGATGTTGCTGGGGTATAATTACTATAATTTATACCACCTTTTACTTTAACCCTCAAAGCATTAATTTGATCAATACTATCACTATTAACTTGACCTACATAATTACAAGATCTACACCTATAATTTTCTGAATTGTTTTCTTTAATTACATCCAATGAACAACATCTTGGACAATATTTATATAATACCATTTTACATCACATCTTTTTTAAGTAGTTAACATACAACAATATAAAACATAAAAGTGTTTATAAATGTTTATTACTCTCTCTTTTAAAAAAAAAATTGTTTAAAATTAAATGATTTATAAGATTTGTAAGCCTCTTTTTAGAAAAATCTTAGAAAAAACCACTGGACAAGACCCCTGTTACAAAAACACCCCCTGTTTCTAAGACACAATATTTATGTTTTTTAATTTTAAAGAAATAAATCGGAGCATTTAACCCACCTCAAAAATCATTTCTTTTTAAATAAAAAACAACTATAGAAAAATGTGAGAAAACATGTGATCAGAAAATAACAACCAAAGGTTGTGTAAGACAAACTTAGCATGAGAGCTATACTTATAAGAAATCTGAAAAAGAAAACTAGTGTTTTTTTATAAAAACAAAAAAAGTTTTTAAGAAATAAATTCAGAAAAGAGAAACTCAAAATAAGAAAATTACACAACCTTTAAAAAAATATTTAAATTTCAAAGATCATTGGATTATTTATATCTTCGCCAATCTTGTTTAATAACAAAATATTTTTATCTCTCTTTTTTGCAATTTCTAAAGACAAATCCTGATATATCTTACCTATATGAGTAACATCATTTTTTCCACAATATGCCTCTAAAGTCATTGGTCTACAAGGAGTTATTAATCCATTTCTTCTGTTCCCTCTACCAGTTGCACCACTATCACCCATCTCTAAAGAGGTACCTGTTTTTGTTATAAATTGTATCTCTTCTGTATCCCCGACATTAATAAAAAGATCATTAATTTTAAACTTTTTTCTTAATTTACTCTCAAGATCTATCTTATAATCAAAATATTCTTTAGCACTTTTAAATTTATTTAAAAAAGCAAGAGCTATATAGATCTGTTTAGATTCGCCATCATCAATAAACATGATCTTATTATCAGTTCCTATTTTTTTAAAATTTTTGTGAAGAGAATCTATATAAAAACCTAATTTTTTTACTAATTTTTCATTTTTTGTTTCAACGGTTCCAACAGCAAAACTTGTATCATTAGATTTTTTATTTAAAAATATGTCTTTCAGATCTAAACTTCCTTGATTTAAAAAATTATAGACTTTATATTTTAATCCATTTTTTATCTCAAATGCCAATATTTTTTTAACAACGCGATCTAATATTTCATTAATTTCATTAATTTTTGTATATTGACCAGCAAAAACAATTTTAACTGATTTCTTAAAAACAGCTTTTTCTAACTCTCCCGCACACACCATAACTTTATCAACATTATAGTGTTTTGGTGATCTATAAATAGATCTATATTCTTTTAATAATTTTTTGGATAATTCTTCAGACAAATTATCTGCAATTGTATCTGGATGACCAATCCCTTTTCTTTCAATAATCTCTATTTTGTTCATAATATCTCCGTTTTTATTTTAACACTCATTAGTAACTAATTAGTGCAAGGAAATATTTATAAATGCTATCACTCATTAGTTACTATAAACACACTATAATAGTAACCAAAAAATAAAAGGTGAATAAAAAATGTCATCAGATGCAAGAATTAGCCCGTATTTTTCAAAAGATCAAATAAAAATAATAGATGGGCTTGTAGACAAAATTGGTTGTTCAAGAGCAGATGTTGTTAAACAACTAGTATTAATCAAACTTACAGAAATGGGTTATTTTAATAAAAACAAATAACACAAAAAGTTGGACCAAAAAACACTCTGAAAATTAAAAATTTTTACGTAAATAGCATTTTATAAACATTTTGCAATAAAAAATAATTATTAATAATATATGCAGATGATAAAAAATGATAAATCCATTAATATTTTTAGTATTTATATCAGGAATATTTCTTTTAGGTTTTTTAGGAAATCTATTTTTTAAAAAAACAAAAGTCTCAGATATTTTAATTTTAATTTTAATTGGTCTGTTAATAGGACCAATATTTAATGTTATTCCAGAATCTATAATACATAGTTTAAGAAACTACACAGCCATTTTCGCAGCAGTTGCTTTAATTGTTTTAATTTTTGATGGTGGTTTGTATCTTAATTTTTACAAAGTAATAACAGAGATAAAAAATGCTTTTTTATTTACTATACTAATATTTTTATTAACCGCAACATTATCGGCCTTAATATTACATTTTATATTTGGTTTTGAATTAATATATGGTATATTATTAGGTGTTATTATTGGTGGAACCAGCTCAGAAATAATAATACCATTAATCACTAAATCAAGTGCAAATGACAAAACAAAAACAATAATGAGTTTAGAATCAGCAATTACTGATGTTTTAGGTGTTATTTCAACAGTTACAATTGTCGGTATTATTATCTCACAAACAGCAAATACGAAACTAATAATTCAAGGCGTCTTTTCAGCATTTGCATTAGCTGCAGTAATTGGATTGATTGGAGGAATTATTTGGTCTAGAATTTTAAGAGATTCTCTTGAGGTTAAAGGATTTAGCTATTTTTTAACACTGTCCTTTTTATTTTTATTATATGCAGCAACAGAATACCTTGGGGGTAACGGAGCATTTTGTGTTCTTATTTTTGGTTTGGTTTTAGGTAATGCTTCTGATATTTTTAAAACATTTAAAATGAAAGATTTTACACTAGATAAAACAATACACCATTTTCAAACAGAGATCTCTCTTGTTATAAAAACCTTTTTTTTTATATATTTAGGTGTTATTATTGATTTTAGTTATATTAATTTAAATGTCATTTTAATTACTCTAGCAATTGTGTCATTAATAATTGTAATAAGAATATTAATTACTAAAATGTTGTTTTTTAGAAACATAGAAAAAAAAGATAAAGATCTAATGGTTTCAATGCACACTAGAGGTCTTGCAGCAGCAGTATTAGCAACATATCCAAGCAGTGTAGGAATAAATAATGTTTTTACTGAAAAAATTATTGGGGTTGCATTATTGGTTATTTTAATTACAAATATCACAACCACAATATATTTTTTTATAATTGAAAAAAGAAATAAACAAATAACACATAATAAAAAAACAAAAAGGAAATAACATAAAATACTGAACAAAAATTTAAAACATAACACACATAAATTATTTTAACACATATTTTTTATAAAAATTAAAAAACGGAGAGGAAAAAAATGAAAAATGAAAATAAAAAATTAATCATTTGGGTTGTTATAGCTCTTGTGATTGGAACAATAATTGGTGGTTTTTTAATTTCCCCAACAACAATAGGAAATGCAAACACAATATTTTCTAGAAAAAACAATAAACCAATAGAAATTACTATTCAATCAGAGCACTCTACAAATGGACACTGTTATTGTCCCGATCATGAATTTTGTACAGAAACACCAAATTTAGGTTGTGCTTGTTGTCGTGACGGGGTATGGTCAGGAGCTATATGGACTTAATTAAAATAAAAATTAACCTCACAAATTATTGAATGTGAACAGAGAGGAAAAAAATGAAAAATGAAAATAAAAAATTAATCATTTGGGTTATTATAGCTTTTGTGATTGGTACAATAATTGGTGGTTTTTTAATTTCCCCAACAACAATAGGAAATGCAAAAAATATTTTATTTAAAAATCAGAAATCTTATAGTGATCTATATGATGAAAATAATAAACTAATTTATAATGAAAACACAGATATTTATTATGAATATAAAACAAATCCAGATAAATTTAAAAAAGAAGATTTAGAAAGCATAACACTATCTATAGAAAAAGCTTTCGACAAATTAAAAGACGAACATCCAAACACAGATGAAAAAAGCATTATTGAAACATACACCTATATCTGTGGTCATTGTAGACATAATAATACAGAACAGAATTGCTATGCAACTAATCTGAAAATGGTTGGATTTACCATAATAAGAGGCTCTTGCTATAATAATTCATGTAACAATTGTACAATTTCAGATTATCAACATTATTAAACAAGACCTTATTTGCACAAATACTTGGACAGAAATAAATATGGAATTTAAAAAAATAATAGATGATCGAAAAAGCACAAGATCTTTTAAAAACAAAAAAATCAGGTTGAGTGTTCTTAAACAATTAATAACAGATGGAACAAAAGCTCCTTCTAACAACAACGTTCAACCATGGTTTTTTTATATTATTAATAAAAAAGATCAACTTGATTACATCAAAAAAACAATAAGAGATAAAAAAAAAATTATAGACAAAAATCATTTTTATTATAACCTAGGAAATACACAAGCAATAATTTTTATTTGTATTAATAAAAAAGATCTTGAAAGTAATGATCAGAAAAATAGCTATCTATTAAGTATTGGAGCATCTATTGAAAACATTTTACTATCAGCACAAAATAAAGGGATCTCTTCTTGTTGGATCGGGCATTTTGAAAATTATAGATCTAAGTTTAAAGGAAAAATTAAAATTGATTCTAAACACGCAATAGTTGCAGGAATTACCCTAGGGTATTCTAATGAAAAAATAAGTATAAAAACATCTAGAAAAAAAATTGAAGATGTTTCTTCTTTTTTATAAAATCTTTATTTTATTTGATGATCATTTCTAAAAGCATTATTTTTTTGACAAAACAAAATATATTCTTTAAATTTTTGAGGAGATAAAAATTTACTGGCATAAGCAATTTCAAAGTTTCTTGCTATTTTGTGATTTCCAGAATTTAAATATTCTTTTAATTCATGAAAAAAAATAATTGGTTTAAATTCATTTGGCACACCATCCCAAACTTTTATAAAAACCTCAGAAGGCCTAAATAACATGCCAACACTTGGACCAGCCTCTAAAAACATTGATTGATTAGACAGATTAAATCCAAAATTATCTGCGCTAACATCTTTATCTTCTTTACAATTTAGTTTATATTTTATTGTTTCCCTATTACGTCTTATAACACCGATTTTTTTTAAATTAGAAAGTTGTTTTATTCCTAAAAATTCTCCAAATGTTAGATCAAAAGATACTGGGGTTATTTTGTTAAATATAGATTCTAAATTTTCATATCTTTGATAGACCTCTTTTTTATAAATATCAGCCCTTCTAAAAAAAGGGGTTAATTTTTTTAAGTGCTCTACAAAGTTTTGCTTATTTCTTTCCTCAAAATCTACATCTCCTTCTTTTAAGTATCTTTCTTCCATTATTTTTAATTCATTTAAATATATTTTTAGTTTTTCTAAATTTGGTCTCGATTTTAATAGAATATTTAAACCAGAATAAAACAATTTAAATTTAGGAAATCTGAAAAAACAAAATTTTGGAAAATCATAATAAATTTCAAAAGCATATAATATCATTGAAGGCTGTTGTTGCATAGTATATCTAACATCTTTTTCAATGTCAATAGAAATGTCATAAAAACAACCTGTTTTTTTTGATGCATTTAATATCTCTGTAGAATATAATCTTAATTTCTCAGGACTAATATCTCGATAAAAACTTAGTGTTTTAGCAACACACACACTCAAAAAATATTCCTTATATTTAACATCAACATTTTTAAGTAATTTTCTAATTTCTTGCAATTGAGTTATATTAGGTCTACTATATAAAACCTCTGAAACACCTAAAGCTAAAAAAGAAATTTTTTTAGCATAAAATCTAGAGATATCCTTTTTTGGGATATTACTATTAAGTAAATCAGATTCAAATTCTTCAATTATTTTTCTGGTTTCCATTAAAGTATGAATATCTAGATTAAATTTCAAAATACTTTTAACAATTCCATAATGAGAATAATGTTTTATAAGCCCCTTTAATTCATTTTCTATGGAATATCTTTGGGGTGTTTTTCCTATCTCTGTGAAATATTTATCATTTGTTTTTAATAATTTTCTAATTTCATTAATTTTTGAGTAATCTTTAGTATAAGATAAAACATCTATGTCATATTTTTGTAACCATTCTTTAATCAAACTATTTAATCTTTTTTTACCTCTGTCACCTATTTTTTCAGCAAATCTTTCCTCGTAACTCTTTTTTTGTTTATTTTTAGGAGCTTTCTTATTATTGCTTTTTTCAAAAATTGGAGAAACTGATTTTCTTTCTGCTTGTCTTTTTTTTGGACCTTTAAAGGGTGGCATTTAATATCACTTCTTATTTAAAACTAATTTCTTCGTAGTTTATCTTTTAAACTATAAATAAAGGTTTTTAATTTGTTTTTTTAATAAAGTAATCTAAAATAAAAAGAAATAAAAATATATCGAAAAAGAAAGAATAGATCTCTAGTTTATAGAGCTCGTATATATTCATTAAATAAAAAACACAGATATAAAGTTTTAGAGAAAAATCCTAAAATAATAGAAAAAAATATTAAAAAAATTAGCTCTTTAAATAAATGGATTATAAAAGCAAACAAATAAAAATCACAAAAAATTGGACATTAAATAATAGATATATCAGATTTAAATTCCAAACCAAATAAAATTAAAAATAGATTCTAAACACACTATACATACAGGAATTACCCTAAGGATATTTTAATAAAAAAACAAACCTAAAAATTTCTAGAAAAAATTGATGATGCTTCTTGTATTTTTTACGAAATCATTTTCTTCTTTTAGGCACTAAATTTTTTTTTGCTGTTTTTGGTTTCTTATAAATAAAATGTTTTGGTTCTTTAGTTTGAGAATATATTTTAAAAATTTGTTTAACTCTTTCTTTATTTGGATTAAGATAGCCCTTTTTATCAAAATATCTATCCCTTATAGAATTAACAAACCTTATTTTATTTTCAAGAATTAAAATTTGATTCTTTAACACAAATAGCCTAGGGTTTCTTGGACTAATACTTTTTATTTTATCAAATTCTTTGACTAAATCTTCTAAGATTCTTTTTCTTTCAACATTTCGATCTTCCCCAAACTTAAAAGGAATAAATTCGCCATATCTTACTTTTGTTCTTCGGTTTTTTTTTAAAACCGGAAGAGTAGTATATAGATAAAATAAATGAATTAACTATTATTTCTTGCCACCCCTTAAGAAATGGAGCACCAGCTGTTAATTTTTTAATCCCTTGAACAAAATCTAGTGTTCTTGTTATGGGTTCATTAGCATAATTACTCTTTAATCCCGAAATAATAACCTTTTTAGCAGAAAATTGAAATATACCAACACCTTCTCCATTATGTGAAAGAACAGATATTTTTTTCTCTAGAGCTTGCAGTAATTTCAAAACCATCAGGAAAAACATATTTGTCAACAAAAAAGATTTTCATATCAGTAGGTAATTTCAAAGAAGAAATATTTTCTGATATTTGTTGAACAATAGTGTTTTCTGTTAAGATCATTTTTTCTCAATTTTTTTTATTACATCTATAAATATTAGAAAACAATACTTTTTATATAGTTTCGAATTTTTCTAAAGAGATTAAAGAATAAACTAAGGTGTTATGTATACAAATAACAGAATTTAAAAAATAAAACTATTAAAAAAAATATTTTTACAGATTAAAAACAAAAATAAAGAAAACTGTTTAGATTATCAAAAAAATATTTTCTTCTAAGCTCGACTTCTACATAACTAGTCTATAGATCAGTATTTTTGTTATACATAAAAACAACACAAACAAAAGATCTCATCTACCCTAGATCAATTCACCCAAACAACTATCCAAAAATCAAATAAACAAAAAAATCTTTCAAAAACAAAGAAAATTCTTAAAATTTATCAAAAATTAGAAAAATCTAAGGAACTTATTTGTTTTCTGCAAAAAGATCTACACCAGCACACACAAAAATCATCAAAAAACAAGAAAAAGAGAAAAAAGTGAGCAATTTCTCGCTCATTTGGTCGGCTTAATAGCTCTTATACGGAA
>CAZPGO010000006.1:0-3304 GCA_964586355.1 uncultured archaeon | reverse complement strand
AAAATATTTTTTAAAAAAAAGATTATGATTATTGCTAAAATAATAAAAATAACTCCAAATATTAAAACCTTAGGGTTATTGATAAGACCAGTAGCAGTAGTGACTGCTTTTTCTTTTAAGCCGTTTGTTGTTTCTGTTACTATTGTGTCTGTTATTAAAAACATATTTTAGCTCCTTTGTGATTTATATATATTCATTGTTATTACCTTTTAAAAAAAGATTGATTTTTTTATTTTTGTTTTTTTGTGCTATAAATACTTTTAAAAATAAATAGCTCCTATTATATTTGTGAAAAATGATGGACTTTATTAAATATAGTGTTTTTGAAAAAATAATGGTTGTTTTTTTTGTTTTGATTGCTTCTGGTTTTGTTATTTATTTTGTAACTAATTATACTGGTTCTCTTAAAACAACAGACGATTCTAATTATTCAAACTTTGATGATGTGGCTTCTGATATTAATTTCTATTCAGAAACAGAATCAAATATTGTGGTTGATAACGAATCTTCTAATCAAGAACCTAGTGTTAATAATGAACAAACAGATAATGGCGATTCAAGCACAGATCAAGAAAGCCAAGATCAAGAAAGCCAAGATCAAGAAAGTACAGATACAGAATCTGATAATTTTGAAGAATCTGCAAATCAAGAACAAACTTCATCAAACACAAATCAAGAGCAATCATCTGACCAAGAATCTCAAGACGATCCAGATTTGCCAAATCAAACCACAGTTACTCAACCTTCTGAAATTCCTGTTGATGATTCTGAGAGTTTAACAGCTTATTTTTCTGGAGAAAAGGTTATAACAATTAATAACAAAAATGTTTTTTTTGATGCAGTCTATCAAGACAACGATTATTTTTATATGGTTGCGTCTCAACCAAAACAAACACAAAGACCTGGCGAACATGACGCTGATTATATGTGCCATACATTTAATGACTATAAAAAATATTTTGGTGTTGTAAAACTAGATTCTAGAGACGGATCTGTTTTGTGGGATTTTGAAAAATCAATTTCTATTAATAATCAAATAAGAGAGTCTTCTATTGATGTTGTTGAATCTATTTTTGTTGATGATGGTGTTGTTATATTATATAAAATAACAGATTATTCAGAAATCTACTCTCAAGACCCAAATTATCCTTGTATGGTTGAAGGACCAAATGTTGATACTTTTAAGATTTTAAAAGTAAGTTCTTCTGGTCAAGAAGTTTTTGATATAGATCTTTCTTATCCTATGTATGAGGGTGACAATTATGATTATACTTATCAATATAACAATTTAGTAAAACCAGATCTTTATTATCCACTAAGTTCTTCAAAAAATCAATTTATGTTGATTTTTAATAAGCAAAAATATATAGATGTTCCAAATCTAAAGCCAGTAGACTATTTAAGCAGAGATCTTTATTCTTTAAATTTTAATTATAAAGTTTTTTCTAAAAATAATGGGTCTGTTGTTTTTGAAAAAGAGCTTTTAGATGAACAACTTTTTACAAGCATCATTATTGAAAATAATAAGATGTATCTTAATTCTTCAATGGATAATAGAACAAAAATACTAAAGATGGATGTTTTATCTGGAAATATAGATTTTAATAAAAGTTATGAGCTTTATCCATATGAGGTTGCTTGTTTTGGAGCAAATTGTCCTAATGGAACAATAACTCATTATACTCGTTTTTTTTATAATTTTTTAGATTCTGCTTCTAATTCTTATTATATGATATCTAATGGAACCTATGGTAGTTATAGTGTTGCTCTTAACAAACCAACAATAGTTAAGTTAAATACAACAAATGGAGAAATAATTTGGCAAAACGATTTTTCTGATTTTTCTTATCCTTATGCTGGTGTAGAGGCCGCAATGGCTTATTCAAAAAAGAATTTTGAATCTATAATAAAACAAAACAACCATTTGTTTTTACCAATTGGTTGTTTACAAGGTAATTTTTGGAGGCCTTGTTTTGCGGTCATAAATTCATCAACAGGTCAATTAACAAATCAAAAAGTTATTTTGTCTTCTGATGATTTTCATGTTGATGATAGAGGAGATGTTTCTTCTAATTTTTTAGCTAATTTTTTTACAAATAGGATTTATAATCATTTAATGATTAATCAAAAATTTAATTTTCTTTATAAGCACCCCAGCAGTGCTTATTACAAGTTTGTAGTAGACCCTATTTCTTTAGACTTTAGAATTACAAAATTAGGTGCAGAAGCACTAGATCCTTTTTATGCTCATAATGCTTATATTGGTGGCGGTACTAATATGAGTGGTACTAGTGCTTATTATAGTAATAATAAAAACATAATATATGGTCTTAATTATGCTTTTGGTTGGTCATATGAAGTTGCAAGGGTTTTTGCTCTTAAACAATCTAATACTCATTCAAAATATTATTTGTCTGAAAAGCGTTTTGATCGTACTGTTAATTTTAATTTTCTCTCTAGTAATCAATCAACAGCGTTTGTTTTTGGTAATGAAGTGTCTAGTAATAACGGGGTTATGGTTGCAATAGATCTAAACTCCTAATTTTTTATAAAACTACATATATTATAAGCATTTTTGCTCTTAATTATTTTTATATTACTTAATATATATTTTTTTAAAAATAATGATCAATTATGAGCGAAAATATTACAGACAAACTATCTTTTGAAGAAAATGAACTTAAAGCAAAAAAAGAATTAAAAGATCTTCAAGACATATTAGTAAAACACATATCAGAGTCTCCAAAAACAGAAGATGAGTTATTAAAGTTAGTTCCAAATGCTAAATATGAGCAAGTACTAAAAATACTTAAATCTCTTCTTTCTTTAAAACTAATAACGAAAGAAGGTTTTCCTGTTAAGTATTCATTAAGTCCAGAGATTGCTGATAGGTTGTTTGAAAGAAAAACTCTTTCTGAAAATGATAAAAATCAATTAAGAGTAGCTATTTTAATTGAATCAAAATCAAATGATAAAGGCAAGTTAAGACTTGCAATGGACGAGATCTCTCAAAAATTAAAAACTGATAAAAACTATTTAGTTTATGATCTTGAGATTGCAGAAATTATTTTACATGATGATCTTTTTTCAACATATATTTCTGCAGAGGTTTCTTGTGCTACTTTATTAGATCTATTTAGGTTGATCTTTTTCTATGGGGCAACATCAGTAGATATTTTAAAACCAACAAAAACTCAAGTAAGTATTTCAGATCTTCAACAAACTTCTTCTTTGATTGTTGATATGATACACGGTCATGTTGAGATGATCTATCAACTTAAAAAAGAGAATGCTGAGCTTTCTA
>CAZPGO010000005.1:0-55639 GCA_964586355.1 uncultured archaeon | reverse complement strand
ATAACTAAAATAACGCTAACAACTATTAATAAAATTGTAGCAATTAAAGGGGAAACTGATCTGTATTTTTTTAATAACATAATAATAATAATAATAATAATATATAAAGATTACTATATAAAAAAAAATCATTTATTTTTGTAACCAATCAATCTATAAACTAACTTTGCTAATGCATAACTTTCTGCAAAAGCCTCTTTTCTTTTTGGAGAAAATTCTGTTAAATCTACGCCTATAATATCTTTTTCTTTAAAGATCTTTTTTAAAAGATTATTTATCTGCATCCAGTTTAGACCATTTGGCTCAGGAGTATCTGTTGATCTAATAATAGAAGGATCAAAAACATCAACATCTATTGAAAGATATATCTTTTTTGGTAATCTCTTTAATTTTTGATCAAATTCCTTACATTCTAAAAGATCAAAAGAGTTTTTTGAGCACAGTAGATCTTTTGCAAGTATTGAATCTATATTTTTATTATTATCTAAATATTCTTTTTCATAATAATCCATAGATCTTATTCCAACTAACAAAGATTTGTGATCTTTAGAGATCAACCTAGAAGTACAAGCGTGCCACCAAGTCTCTTTTCCCCAAGGCTCTCTAAGATCTGCATGTGCATCAAAAACAATTATCCCAAATTCTTTTTCGTGTTTAGATATTCCTTCAATTATTGGAATAGTTGTGGAATGGTCTGAACCTAAGGTAATTAAAAATTTATTAGGGTCATAAATTTTATTTATTTTGTCCAAGATTTTGTGTGAAATCTTATTAAAATCTTTTTCTTTAATCTCTAGAAGATCTTCTTGATAAATGCCTTTTTCATAAGCTTCAAAATTTAGATCACAATCATAATATTCGATTTCTTTTGATGCTTTTATTATTTCTTTTGGACCATTACACGAATTATTCTCTCTAGTTGTTTTTGTTTTAAAAGAGATTGGTAAAATTATTGTCTTTGATCTTTTCTTATCTCTAAACTCTTTTGGTAAATTCATAAATTTCATATATCTTCACAAATTATTTTTTCATGGCTTTTTGTCTTAGATTCTCTGGCATCAACTCAATTGCATATCTAAGAGAGGTTCTTGGCATTATTTTTTTATTTTTTATTACATAAGATAAAACTTCTTTTTGATGTTTTCTACTTGCTTCCTTTAATAACCAACCATAACCTTTCAAAACCATGTCTTCAGGATCTAATAATAAAACATCTGATATCTCAAAAGCATCTTTAAGATATTTGCCTTGTCTTGCTGGTAAGATTAAGGAAACTGCTGATGCTCTCTTTAACCATTTATTTTTAGATTTTGACCAAGATTTTATTTCTGGCATAATTTCTGGAAATGTCTCTAAAAGATCTCCTATTGTATGATTACAAAAACCATCACATTTTGCCCAATTATTAATATATAGATCAATCCATTTTCTAAAAATCTTAATATCTTTTTCTTCAAAAAGCTCAATTTTTTTAGGCAACCAATTAGAAACAATGTATGCTTCTTCACAATAATCGGATTTTAAAAGTTCTTCACAAATTAAAAATAGTTCTTTTTTATTTAATTCTTTTATTTCTTGAAAATATTTTTTTGCAATTTTTGAAACAATTGCACTTTTTACACCATAGAGTATAACTTCTTCTTTAAAAAATCTTTTTGAGCTTTCTTTTGTTTTTTTATTTGAATTTTTCTTTAAATCTTTTCTAATATTAATTACAATTTCTGACACTAAAACTCACCTAATAAAAATTAATCAACAAATTCAACTTTTAATTTATCTAAAGAAAAAAGGTCTGTATGATAAATATAAGCACCAGCATTTAAAAAAATTATTTGATCTCCTATTTTTGGATTCTCTAAATATACTCTATATCTAAAAATATCTTCTGAGGCTGGGGTTAATCCTTTTATTACATAGTAAGATCCTGAATCTTTTTCTCCTTTTACTAATAGTTTAATGTTTGATACAATAATGTCCATTTGACTATTAAACACAGAGGCATCAATAAAAATTGTGTTATCAATAATATTTTTAATATTACAAATTAGTTTCCCACTTGGTCCAGCAATTGCCCTTCCTGGTTCAATTATCATTTTTATGTTTTTTTTATTTAGGAATTCTTTTAGTTTTTTAATTTTATTATAAACATCTAAAATTGTTTCTGCTTTTATATTTTTATAATCTATTGGAATTCCTCCACCAATATCCATATAATCAATAATTTCAAAAGTTTCATAAGAGAGAGTTTCTTCAAGCTCTTTTACTAGATTCCACTCTGATAGGTTTTGTGTTTTTCTATGAAAATGAACCCCTATTTTTTCAATATTTTTATTTTCTTTTAGTTTTAAAATTAGTTCATTTATTTGATTAGAATACATTCCATACACAAAATATTTTCCTGTATTAACTGTATATTCTTTTAATCTCATTCTTAATAAAAGATTTACTTTCTTATTATTTTTTTTCAGGTATTCTAAAAAATATTCTAGATCTTTTTTATTATCCACAATAAAAAAAGAAATATTATTTTGAAAGATTAGATCTAGTTCTTCTTTTTCTGGAGAGTGCAGCATATAAAGAATATTTTCTTTATTTTTTATATATTTTATTTCGTTTATATGATGTATTAAGAATCTACATTCTTTTTTTTCTTCTAATGTTGAAACGATATAAGGATTTGTTTTTACACTATAGGCTAAAAGATCACTAATCTCTGAAATCTTATTATATTCTTCTATAATTTTAGATCTTGAAAAAACAAATTTAGCATTTGAAAACATAAATATATTTAGAGTAAAAAAGAGTTTTTAAATAGATTCTAACTTTTAAAATATAGTAAACAGGTATAATTATTAAACTCTTTGTAATATATATATTTATAGAGATCTATAATATTTAAAAAGAATAAAAAATATGGTTAAAAAAAGTGTTGTTGGTTTTGATAGAATTCAGAAATATATAACTTATTTTATAGTACTTACACTAATAATTGCATTAATTTTGGAATTCTTCAACAAACGTTGGGACTTTTTCTTTGTAACAATTCTTGCAA
Organism: uncultured archaeon; assembly: GCA_964586355.1. Taxonomy (GTDB): domain Archaea; phylum Iainarchaeota; class Iainarchaeia; order Iainarchaeales; family CSSED10-239; genus JAKQTP01. Next base: position 52,587 of record CAZPGO010000005.1, on the reverse strand, counting down.
CTATTTTAATATTTATTCCTTATTTTTTTCAAAAAAGATATCGTATTTTTCTACCATCAGAAATACAAATAACAATAATACTTTTTATTTATGCTGGTGTATTTTTAGGAGAGGTGCGAAATTTTTATTTTAAATTTTGGTGGTGGGATTCATTATTACATTTATTTTCTGGTTTTGCTCTTGGTTTAATTGTTTTTGGAATAATGTCTGTTTTATATAAAACTGAAAAAATAAAAACTAGCCCGTTTTTTATTTGTCTAATTATTTTTTTAATAACTTTATCTTTTGGAGCTATTTGGGAAATGTTTGAATTTGGAATGGATTCTATGTTTGGTATGAATATGCAAAAATCAAGAGATCTATGTCCAAACGAAGGATATTGTAATACTAGGCTTGGAGTAATTGACACCATGATTGATTTTATACTTGACACAATTGGTGCTTTATTTGCATCTATTTTAGGATACATTTATCTCAAAAAAGGTGATCAGTTTCTTTTAAATGGTTTAATTAATAAATTTGTAGATAAAAACCCACATTTGTTTTACAAATAATTGTTTTAATTTCATTTTCACTTAATTTTTTTATTTCATTTTTGATGAACCTTTTTTTGAAAAAGGTTCTTTGATTAAACTTTTTCTGATCTCGTTTTTGCATAAACTTATAATTGCGCGTTAACCGAGCGTAACCGGTTATATTGCGTGTCAACAAAAGCGTAACCATTTTTGTTCTTTCCCGAGGCTTTCTTTTTAAGAAAGGCTCCAGTGGACAAGACCCCCCTAGAAAAGAATATATAATGTTTTTATCATATATTATATATAACATCTAATTTTTATAACTTTAAATAGAAAAAAAGAAAATACGAAAAAAATGACTTCAAAATCAATAATTATTAAAGGTGCAAGAGAGCACAACCTTAAAAACATAGATCTAGAGATCCCTAAGGAAAAATTAGTTATAATCACTGGATTATCAGGATCTGGCAAATCAACGTTGGCATTTGACACTATCTATGCAGATGGCCAAAGAAGATATATTGAATCATTATCAAGCTATGCTAGACAGTTTCTAGGTATGATGAAAAAACCAGATGTTGATTCTATTGAAGGATTATCTCCAGCAATATCAATAGAACAGAAAACAACTTCAAAAAACCCAAGATCTACAGTTGGAACGGTTACTGAAATTTATGATTATCTAAGATTATTGTATGCAAGAGTTGGAACTGCTTATTGCCCAGAACACAACATAAAAATACAAGCCATGAGTCCTCAAAAAATTTCAGAAAATGTCTTTAATGAATTCTTAAATAAAGAAATAACTATTCTTTGCCCAATAATTCAAAAGAAAAAAGGAACTTATGAAAAATTATTTTTAGATCTAAATAAAGAAGGATACACCAGAGTAAGGGTTAACAATGAAAATAAAAGAACTGATGAAAAAATAATTCTTGACAGATATAAAATGCATGATATTGATATTATAATTGATAAAATAAAAGTAGATCAAGAAAACAAATCTAGAATTGTCGAAAATGTTGAACTTGCTATAAAAAGATCCACTGATGGAATAGTTAAGATATTAATAGATAATAAAGAAAAGATCTATTCTTCTAAAATGTCTTGTCCAATCTGTGGTTTATCCTTTGAAGAACTACAACCAAGAATGTTTTCTTTTAATTCTCCTTTTGGGGCTTGTGAAGAGTGTTCTGGTCTTGGAATAAAGATGGATTTTGATGAAAATCTAATAATTCCTGATAAAAATAAATCTATTGCTGATGGAGCAATAGCAATATACAGAAATGCAATTGATGGTTGGAGAGGACAACATCTTGCAACAATTGCAAAGAAATATGGTTTTTCTGCTTTAACTCCAATAAAAGATCTAACTGAAAAGCAATATAAAATATTAATGTACGGCTCAGAGGATAATATTAATTTTAATTTAAATGGAAAAAATGGAACTTCTAGTTTTAACTACACAGGTAATTGGGAAGGACTACTTCCACAAACACAAAGACTATATAAACAAACAGAATCTGAATACAGAAGAACAGAAATGGAAAAATTCATGAACAGTTCTCCTTGTACGGTTTGTAATGGAAAAAGATTAAAAAAGAAAATCTTATATGTAAAAATTGCTAATAAATCAATTGTTGATTTAACAGATCTCTCTATCTTAGAATTAGTAGATTTTTTTAAAAAATTAAAATTATCTAAAAAAGAAGAAGAAATCGCAAAACATATTCTAAAAGAAATTAATTCTAGATTAGAGTTTTTAGAAAAAGTGGGTTTAGGATATCTAACATTATCCAGAAATACAGGGACATTATCTGGTGGAGAAGCACAAAGAATAAGACTTGCAACAAATCTTGGAACTAATCTAACTGGTGTCTTATATGTTCTTGATGAGCCATCTATTGGTTTGCATCAAAAAGATAATCAAAAACTAATTGATACTTTGTGTAAGTTAAGAGATATTGGTAATTCTGTAATTGTTGTTGAACATGATGAAGATACAATAAAACAAGCAGATTATGTTATTGATATTGGTCCTGGTGCAGGAATACATGGTGGAAAGATTATAGCTATTGGCACACCTAAGGAGATAATGGCTAATAAAGAATCACTAACAGGTCAATATCTTTGCGGGACTCAATTTATTGAAATTCCAAAAGACAGAAGAAAAACTAAAGAGTTTATAAAAATAATTGGAGCCGAAGAAAATAATTTAAAAAATATTAACATAGATATTCCAATTGGGGTATTTAGTTGTGTAACTGGTGTTTCTGGATCTGGAAAATCTTCTTTAATTTATGAAACCTTATATCCTTTTTTAATGAATAAATTTTATAGATCAAAAATGAATATTGGCAAAGTAAAAAATATAGATGTCCCTGAAAAAATAGACAAGGTAATATCTATAGATCAATCTCCTATTGGACGAACACCTAAATCAAACCCAGCAACTTACACCAAAGTTCTTGATGATATTAGAGATTTATTTAGTAAATTAGAAGATTCTAAGATTAGAGGATATAATTCTGGAAGATTTTCATTTAATGTTAAAGGTGGGAGATGTGAAGCTTGTCAAGGTGATGGACAAATAAAAATTGAGATGAACTTTTTGCCTGACATTTATGTTGATTGTGAGGAGTGTAAGGGTAAAAGATTTAATTCTAAAACCTTAGAAATAAAATATAAAGATAAAAATATTGCTGAGGTTCTTGATATGTCAGTAGAAGAAGCTTATTACTTTTTTGAAAATATTCCTTCTTTAAAAAGAAAACTAAAAACATTAATGGATGTTGGTTTATCCTATATTAAACTTGGTCAAAATTCTGTAACTTTATCTGGTGGTGAAGCTCAAAGAATAAAGTTAACTAAAGAGCTATCTAAAAGAGATACAGGTAATACCATTTATCTTTTAGATGAACCAACAACTGGTTTGCATTTTCATGATGTTAAAAAACTAATTGAGGTTCTTGATCGGTTAGTTAAGAAAGGAAATACTGTTGTTGTTATTGAACACAATCTAGATGTAATAAAATCTTGTGATTATATAATAGATCTTGGCCCAGATGGTGGAAAATATGGGGGAGAGGTTATTTGTAAAGGCACACCAGAAGAAATTATTAAAAATAAAAAAAGTTATACTGGAGATTTTTTAAAGAAAATTATTAAATAAGGAAAGTTAATAAATGTTAACAACTATTAATATATATATACGAATATTAATGGAGGCAAAGTACATGAAAGCATTAATCGATCTACCCATTGAAATTAATCAAACCTTAAATATCATAAAAGCACAACATAATCTAAAAAACAAAGCCGAAGCAATAACTTTAGTTGTAACAAAATATTCTGAAACAAATCTTGAACCTGAATTAAGACCAGAATTTGTTAAGAAAATATTAGATGGCGATAAAAAATATAAATCAGGAATAAAATTCAAATCTGTCGACGAACTTAAAAAAAGATATAAAATAGATTACTAATATGGAATATGAGATCCATCCGGAATTAGATAAAATAATTAAAAAATTATCTTTAAAGAATAAATCATTAGCTATTTACTTGTTCACAAAAATAGACGAAATTAAAAAAAACAAATTTTTAGATCATTATAAAAATCATAAAAAACCTTTACAAAAATATAAAAGAATTCATATTACTGAACAATTTATTTTAATATTTTTTGTGGATAAAAAAAATAACAGAATAATATTTAGATATCTAGAACATAGAGATAAGATTTATGGTAAAAAGTATGATTGATCTAAGTAAAATACCAAATAACCCTGGATGTTATATCTATAAAGATAAAGAAAATTCAATTATTTATGTTGGAAAAGCCAAAAATCTGAAAAAAAGAGTGTCTTCTTATTTTTTAAATAAAGATCAAACACCAAAAACACAAAGCTTAATTTCAAATATTTCTAATATTGATTTTATTGTTACTAATAATGAGCTTGAAGCATTAATTCTAGAAAACACTTTAATAAAAAAACATTTACCTAAATACAACATAGATCTAAAAAACTCAGAAAGGTATGCTTACATAAAAATAAGTCCAGAAAAATTTCCAAGATTATTAACACAAAGAGAAAAACCAGATTTAAAAGATGAAAATGTTTTTGGGCCTTTTGTTTCTGGACAAAATAGATCTAATCTTATTAAATATCTAAATAAAACCTTTAAATTAAGAACTTGTAAAAGATTACCAAAAACTCCCTGTATAAGATATCATATTGGTTATTGCTCTGCACCATGTATTAAAAAAATCACTGAAAAAGAATATCAAGAAATTATTGAACACATAAAAAAAATACTTTCTGGTAAAAGTGCTGAGTTAATAGAAGAGCTTAATAAAAAAATGAAAGAATATACAAATAAAAAAAACTTTGAAAGATCTCTAATATTAAGAGATCAAATAACAGCCATAAAATATTTAACAGAAAAACAAAATGTTGAAACAAAAAAAACCTATGATCAGGATGTTGTTGATTTCATTATTAAAGAAAATATTGCATATGTATTATTATTTAATATAGATAAAGGAACATTAGTAAATAAAATAGATAAAAAAATAGATATTAATTTAATTGATATATCTATAATGGATGATTTTTTAATTAATTATTATTCTAATAATGTAATACCTAAAGAGATCATATTGTCTAAAAAAATAGATTCAAATACAATTAAGTATTTAGAGCACATAAAAATATCTAATCTAAAAATAACAATTCCGAAAAAAGGAGAAAAAAAAGAACTTCTTGATCTTTGTAAAAAAAATATTGAACTTAATTTCTTTAAAAATGAACTAATATTAGAAGATCTTAAAAAAAAACTTAATCTTAAATATTTGCCAAAAGTTATAGAATGCTTTGATATATCTCATTTTTCTGGAAAAGACACTGTTGGTTCTATGGTTTATTTTAAAAATGGCCTACCAGATAAAAAAAATTATAGAAAATTTAAGATAAGATCTTTACCTAAAGATAAGATTGATGATTTTTCTTCTATTAAAGAGGTTGTTAAAAGAAGATATTCTAGACTAGTTAAAGAAAAAAAAGATCTTCCAAACCTAATTGTTATTGATGGTGGTAAGGGCCAATTATCTTGTGCTAAAGAGATTTTAAAAGAACTAGATGTCTTAGATAAGATAGATCTAATTTCTCTTGCAAAAAGGGATGAAGAAATATTTAAAGTTGATAATCTTTTTCCAATTAAATTGTCTAAAAAAGATCAATCTTTACAACTTCTTCAAAGAATAAGGGATGAGGCTCATAGATTTGCCATAACTTATAATAGACAAATAAGAAATAGAAAAAAGTTATAGGTTTTCTATTTTATCAATATAATCTAAAGCTAATTTTTTACGATCAAACTTTTCTGGCAAAAAGCCTTTTTCCATTTTCATAAGAACTCCTTCTTTAGAATCTACAGATCTCACAAAAACAATTGGAATTTTTTTGCCTAATCTTTTTTCTGCTTCTTGTAAAATAAATAAAGCACTACTTCTACTAGTACTTTCGCCTAAACTTTGATCTCTTGCAGTTCCTGCTTTTCCTCCATAGCCTTTTGGAAAAATACAAATTGCTTCTCCTTTTTCTAATAAACTAACACTATTTTCAATTGCAGATCTTAATCCAGCAGCTGGTTTTTTTCTATTTATTTCTATTATTCCTAATTGATGCATTAATTCTCTTACCCCAGGAATATTAAAACCCCTTATATATGTTCCTTGTTTAATTGCAACACCTGGATCTCCAATAGCAAAAACATGCTTAGGGGAAATTGCTTCTATTAGAAAATAATCGTTCTTAAAATTATGACTACTTAAAATAACAACTGGCCCTTTATTTAATTCTTGAGAAATTAAGTTTTCACCAACTATTTTTATTTTTGGTAAAATCTTTTTTTTTACAAATGCTCTAAAAGATCTTAAAATTATACCACTTTTATTTTTGCTTTTAGAATTTATTGGTTTTACTGGTTTTTTTGAGCTAACTGCTTTTTTCTTTACTAATTTAAATCTCATTAAAAATCATTTATCTTATTATTGTTTGATCTCTATTTGGTCCAACAGATATATATTTTACTTTCACACCAATTTCTTTTTCTATAAATTCAATATATTTCTTTAGATTTGATGGAAGATCAGTATATTTTTTTATATTACTGATATTTTCATTCCAACCAGATAATTCTTTATAGACTGGTTTAACATCATAAAGATCATAAGGCACATGCTTAATTATAGAGCCATTCTTTAACTTATAACCAACAGAAACTTTAATTTTTTTTAAACTTGTAAGAACATCAATTTTTGTTAATGCAATTTCAGTCATACCATTTAACATCTTAGCATGCCTAATAAGCGATAAATCTAACCAACCACATCTTCTTTTTCTTCCTGTTGTGGCACCAAATTCTTTTCCATTTTCTTGTAAATATTTGCCAACACAATCATTTAATTCGGTAGGAAATGGACCTGCACCAACCCTGGTAGTATATGCTTTAACAATACCTATAGATTTATTTAAATATCTAGAAGAAACACCAACAGAAGAAAAAACATTTCCAACAGTACATACAGAGGTTGTTACAAAAGGATAAGTGCCATAATTAATGTCTAACTGTATACCATGAGATCCTTCTGCTAGTATTTTTTTATTTATTTCTAATTTAGTATTCATAAATAATGTTACATCAACAACATTTTTTTTAAGTTCCTGACCAATAGCATAATATGTATCAACCATCTTATCTATATTTAATATTTTCTTAGAATCATAAAACACATCTGCATTAAAATCTAAATAATTAAAATTAGATAAGATCTCTTTAATTTTATTATTATTAACTCCATAAACTTTTTTCACAACATCTATTGCAGAATTACTTGCCACAATTAACTTTTCTCTCAATTTTTTTTTATTTAATAAATCATAAGCAGTAATTCCAATTCTGTTTATTTTATCAGCATAGGTAGGACCTATTCCTCTTGCGGTTGTACCAACAGCACCTTTTCCTTTTTTTATTTCTAATGCAACATCCAATAATCTATGATATGGAAAAGTAATATGTGCTTTTTGACCAATAAACAATCTATTTTTATAAGAAATATTTTTACTTTTTAAAAAAGAAATTTCGTCTTTTAATGTTAACAAATCTAAAACAGTATCATTACCAATAACACAAAGTTTATCATTATGTAATATTCCCCCAGGTATTAAATGAAAAACAAATTTTTCATCATTTACATATATTGTGTGCCCTGCATTTGCACCGCCATGATGTTTTAAAACAACATCTGACTTTTGAGTAAGATAATCAATTATTTTACCCTTTCCTTCATCTCCCCATTGAGAACCAAACACAAAATCTATCATTTTTACCATATCCTAATTTATTTTTTTAATAATTTTATTTTTTAAATTCTAAATCTTTTATTTTATTCAAATAATGTCCATAACTATACCAAGAAAGATCATCTTTTTTAAATAGTCTATATCCATTTAAATAATAATCTTTCTCCGTAATAACACTATAAATATAATCTTGATCATTAATATTAAACAAACCATTATTTTCTGCAGATCCTATATATAACCCATTTTGTGGTTCTATTATTTCAATATTCTCTATTAGTTGTAGATCTATATTATTATTAATCTCTCTATTAAAAAAACCAACCGCACAATGACCATTATATTCTTCTGTATTTGGATCAAAAAGATTTCCACAAACTACAGATGGATAGATATATTCTTCACTTAATATTTTTTCGTCTATACCACCAGAATAATACCATTTATTTTCTATAATCCAATAATTTTTTGTGGTGTTAGATTCTGTAATTCCTTCAATTATTGGTGTTTTATTTAAAGATCTAACATAATCAATTAAATATCTAATCTCGGCAGTAAACAATAAAGAAAAATCTTCACAATCTCCTTTTTTATTAGTAATAAAAGATTCAAGTGATTGTAGTTTATCTTCTGTTTCTGAAGTTATATCATCTAGTTGATATTCTAAATATAATTCATTTTTATTTATTAGATATATACAAGCTGTTTTTATATTACAATAATTATCATTACAAATTACACAATCTTTTAGATAATTTTTAATTCTTCTTACATTTTTCAGATCATCAATTGTAGAGTTTACTCTAAACCAGTTCATGGATTCTTCAATATTTTTTTTGAATATGCCTATTTCTAACATAAGTGTATTATAGTCTTCTAAAACAATTGTATGTTCTTGATCTAACTTTTCAAAACTATTTTCTAGATCTTTGTTTATTTCTAATTGAGATTCATAATTTGCTAATAAATCACTATAGAGAAGACCTAATTCTTCTAGATCTTTTTGAGTGTTTTGATTTATGGTTAGAAGTAGATTGTTTTGTGTAATAAGATCATTATGTTTATTATTTAGATCTTTATAATCATTTAAAAGTAGTTGATAATTATTATTTAAAAGTACTACAGATATTAAAAAAATTAGTAAAACTAATATTATTATTACTCTTAGGTAGATCTTTTGTTTTTTATTCACATATATATTAAATAGAAAATAAGTTTATATATGTTTTTGAATATTTTAAAAAAAAGAAAAGAAACTTTATTCAAGTTTCTTATAACACATCCACCAATCAAAGCAACTATCTTTATAGTCAATTAATCTTTGCTTTGCTGTTTTCGTGTCTTTTGCTGGTGGAATAATCACATTATCTTTTATTATTGGATTATTTGGCCAGTTTTCTGGTGTTGCCACATTATGTTTATCTGTTACTTGTAGTGCTTTTATACTTCTAATAACTTCATCAACATTTCTACCAATCTCTTGTGGGTAGTACATGATTAGTCTTATTATACCATTAGGATCTATAATAAAAACAGCTCTTACTGTGTTAGATCCTTTGTTTGGATGAAGCATACCTAATTTTGTTGCAACTTTTCCTGAATCAGCAATTATTGGAAAATTAATTTCTTGATTTAGGTTTTCTTTAATCCAATTTTCCCAAACAATATGTGATTGTACTTGATCCATTGATAAGCCTAATAATTCTGTGTTAAGTTTATCAAATTCTTCTTTTTTCTTTGCAAAACTTACAAACTCTGTAGTACATACTGGAGTAAAGTCTCCTGGATGACTAAATAAAACTAACCATTTGCCATTATAAGCTTCTGGTAAATTTATAACCCCTTTTGTTGTTTGTACAACCATTTCTGGTAATTTATCTCCGATTAACGGAAATGTGTTTTGTGTATCCATTATTTTCTACCTCCAAAAATTTTATTTAAGTATTTGATCTATTTTTTGTCTATCAAAACCAACAATAATTTGTCCATCAATATCTATTACTGGAACTCCTTGTTGACCTGATTTTTTAACCATTTCTAATGCCTTACTATAATCGCTACTTACATCCACATCTGTAAAATCAACATTTTTAGATTCTAAATATTTTTTAGCAAGTACACAATAAGGACACATTTTTGTAGAATATACAATAACATTTGTCATATTTTACTCCTCTTTTATTTTATTAATATCTTTTATTATTTTTTTTATTGCTGTTTTATTTGTTAGACTTATACACTTGTTTTTTTTTATTTTTTTTATTTCTATAATATTTGCTTTTTTTAGAATCTCTAGTTGCCTTGAAATTGTTGAAAGATCTCTATTAGTTATATTTGCAAGATCTGTACAGCAATTTTTCTTGTTTTCTAAAAGTTTTTCAACAATTAAAAACCTGGTTTTATCTCCAAGAGCCTTAAATAGTAAATATTGATTCATTTTTATCACAAATCACTTGTATATATATACAAGTAACAAAATGTTTATAAACAGATCCTTAAAATCTTTTTTAAAAAAATCTCAAAAATATTTTAAAAAACAAATTCTTAAAAAAACAATAAAAAATCAGATAAAATCACTAAATATTTTATTTTTTATTAATTCATAAATAGCATCAAAAGAATGTTCTGAAGAAATAATAAGGTCTGCATTTTGCTTTTGTTGATCTTCATATTCTTTACTTATAGGTATTATTTTTTCTTTAATATAATTAAGAGTATCTAAAAAAGAATCATTTTCTTTTCTTTTTAATCTTCTATCTAATATTTCACCATCAGAAATATCAATAAAAATTTTATAATCAAAAAGTTTTAATAAATCAAAATTAGTAAAAAGCAAGAAACCATCAACAAGTATAAATTTTTTTGGCAAAATTTCTTTATCAAAAATTTCGGTACATCTTTTTGAAGGTATTTTTATCGATTTACCTTGTTTTATATTTTTTAAACATTCAATTAATTTATCAATTCTAAGACTTTCTGGTCTTTCCCATTCTATTAAAGATCTATTTTGATCATTATAAGAAATAATAAATTTATCTGCTGGAACATATTCAAAAAGATTCGAAAAATCAGAAACCAATTTTTTAGCTATTGTAGATTTACCACTACAACTTCTTCCACAAATTGCAATTATAATCGGTTTATTCATTTTTCATCTTTTTTTATTTTTTAAGATCTGATTCTTCTTTTAGTATATTATAAATATCTTTATTTAAAATTATAGTATTTACTTTTCCAATTTTTTCTTTAGTAATTATATCATTATTTTCAAGATCTCTTAAAATTCTATGTATTTTTAGTTTATTTAAATTGGTAATATGCACTAACTCATATTGTCTTACTTTCCCATTATTCTCTAAAAGCTTCTGAATTATTTTACGGTGTGTTTCTGGCAAAATATTTAATATTAATTCTGTATTACTAATTAAATTTTTTTTTGTTTTAACTTCTTTTTCAGACATAGCCCAAAAAACAATTAAGCCAAATAACAATCCAATAAATGCAGCTAATGGAATTAAATATTTATGATATTCAAAAATAAATGGTTTTCTGGTTCTTATAAATTCATCATTAAACTCTTCTTTTGTTCTTTGTATAACACAAGTAGAAAGATCGGAGTTATCATCACAAAAAGCAAAATATTTTCCCGATCTAGGACTTTGATTTTGACTTAAAAACCGATCTTTTCCTAAATTCTCTTGAGCTGCTATAAAAAAATAAACAGATAACAACAATAATAAAAAAGCAATTAAAATTATCACACCTAAAAAAGTGTTTTTTTTTATTTTCATAAATAAATAAGAACAAACAAATTTAAAAAATAATAGTTTCTTTAAAATGAAATTGAAAAAAACGAAAAAATAACAATTTCTTCAAAATGAAATTGAAAAAAACAGTTTCAAAAAAACATATATATAGTTTCAAACTTAATTTACTTATAATTAAAAAAAAGTATTAAAATGTCTAAAGAAAAAATAATAGAAATAATCAATGTAACTAAAGCCTACAAAATGGGCAAAATAGAATTACAAGTATTAAAAGATATAAATCTGACAATAAATAAAGGCGAATTTGTAATTATCCTTGGGCCTAGTGGATCAGGTAAAAGCACCCTTATGAATATTGTTGGTTGCTTAGATATACCTACCAGTGGTAAAGTATATTTATCAGGAACAGACATATCTAAATTATCTGAAAATAAATTAGCAAAATTAAGAGGAAAAACAATTGGTTTTATTTTTCAACAGTTTAATTTAATACCATCTTTGTCTGCTCAAAAAAACGTTATGTTACCTTTAGAATTTTTAAATGTTAATACCACTAAAGCAAAAATAGATACAAACAACATATTAACAAAAATGGATTTAGCAAATAGGACACATCATCTTCCAACAGAACTTTCTGGAGGGCAACAACAAAGAGTCGCAATTTCACGAGCATTAATTACAAATCCAGAAATAATTCTTGCAGATGAACCCACAGGAAATCTAGATTCAAAAACAGGAATATATATTCTGGATTTTTTAAAAGATTTAAATAAATTAGGAAAAACAATAATACTTGTAACTCATGATCAAAATATAATTAAATATGGAACCAAAATAATACACATAATTGATGGAAAAATAAATCAAATAGAAGAAAAAAAGGTGAAAAAATGAAAATAAAAAAAACAAATACAATTTTTTTAGTAATAATGATAATTTTAGTAATATTATTATCTAGTAAACTAATATTTGCGGCTTCAAATCAAGGCACATATGTGGATGCATTAAATCTAAATATAAACTTATTAAATCAAACACCAGATCCAATAAGAGCAGGTGGAATTGTAGATTTGAAATTTGGAATAACAAACATGGGTTCTATTGGAGTAACAGACCTTACAGCCACCTTAGATTTTGATTATCCTTTTTCTATAATACCAGGAGAAGATTATCAAAAAAATATTAACAAAATATTTCCTTTTCAAGATCAAGATAATTCACAAATATTAAAATATAAATTGTTAGTTGATAAAGATGCACCTAGTGGTATATATAATGTGTCTTTAAGAATAAAAAGAAGTACAACAGAAATTACAAGCATCTATAATTTTGAAGTAAAAGTAACAAGTAAAGAATATGCTCAAATAATAACAATAAATAAAGCAAATGTTGACTTTGGAACTATTGAAAAACTAGATTTTGTAATAATAAACACAGGATATTCTCCAATAAGAAACATAGTTTTTTCATGGAGTGATCAAACAGAAACCATTCTTCCAGTTAATTCTGATAACACAAAATATATTAAATATTTAGATATTGAGGAATCTATTACTGTTTCATATAATGTTATGGCAAACACAAATTCTATACCCGGATTATATAAATTAAATTTATTATTAGAATTTGAAAACGAAGAATACACAAAAACACAAATAAACACAACTGCTGGAATTTTTGTAGGAGGAAAAACAGATTTTGATGTAACTTTGTCTCAAGGAGATCTAAGCAATGTTTCCTTATCTATCGCAAATATTGGCAATAATCCAGCATACTCGGTAAATGTAATAATACCTAATCAAACTAACTACACAGTATCTGGACAAAATTCCACCATTTTAGGTAATTTAGATAAAGGAGATTACACCATAGCATCTTTTACATTAAATCAATCAAGAACAATAGGAGATCAAAATATCGCAAAAGAAACACAAACTTTTGATAGCAATACAGACAGAATATTAAATAGAACAAATCAAGGAAAACTAAAAATAGTTATAGAATATACAGACTCATTAGGAAATAGAAATACAGTAGAAAAAGAAATTGAAACACAATTAATAACAACAAACTTAGGAACAACAGCTGATTTTACTGGAAGGGTGGGTACAAAAACAACTAAAAATTATACCACAACATATGTTCTAATTGGGATTACAATAATTATAGTTCTATTATTTGGATATAATAAATATAAAAAAAACAAATTAAAAAATCAAAAGAGTAAATAAAATATGAAATTAATTACAATTCTTTCATTAGCACTAAACTCAGTATTTCATAGCAAAATCAGAAGTTGGCTTACTATTTTAGGAATAATTGTAGGAGTGAGCTCTTTTGTTGCTATATTAGCACTAGGTCAAGGAATGGAAGATAGTATTCAAAGTAGAACCGCAACAATGCAACTGGATGTAATAAATATAACCCCTGGATTTAGTAGAGCCACAGAAGTAATAGGTATTGGTGGGGGCGGAAGGGGAGGTGGTATGCCTGGCGGTATAACTAGAATTCCTGAAAGCACATCTTCTTCTGTTGTTTTAACTGAAAAAGATATTTCAACTCTAAAAACAATACCAGGAATAAATGCAATAAATAAAGAAATATCTGGACAAACAGAAATATATTTTACTGGCGAATCTATTAAAAGATCTATAACTGGTGTAGATGTTATTAATTGGTTAAAAATAACTAACATTGAATTAACTAATGGCAGATTATTAGGGCCATCAGACAAATACAGTGTTTTAATTGGAGAAAGATTAGCTAAAGATAGTTTTTCTAAAAAAATACCATTAAATACTATTATTACTATTAATAATAAATCTTTTAGAGTAGTTGGAATTATAAAAAATAGTGCCGAAGTAATTGCCCCTTTAGATGTTACTTTTGTTACCTTAGAGGAAAAAACAATTAATGAATACGATAAAATTACAATAAAAGTTGATGAAATAAATAAAGTTGATGAAATTGTTGAAATAATAAATACAAAACTTATGTTTTCAAGAAGAATAATTTCAGAAAGACAAAAGGATTTTTCAGTTTCTGCAATAAAAGATAATATTGAATCTATTAATGAAATGACTAACTCTATGATAATGTTTCTTACAATAATTGCAGCAATTTCTTTAATTGTAGGTGCAATTGGAATAGCAAACACAATGTTTACATCAGTTCTTGAAAAGACTAAAGAGATTGGTATTATGAAATCTATTGGAGCAAGTAGTTTTGATATATTATTTTTATTTATATTAGTTTCTTCACTATATGGACTAGTTGGCGGATTTTTAGGAGTATTAATTGGATCTGTATTGTCTGGATATTTAGGAAATAGCATTGGAATTGGAATGGTTATGAGAATTGGTGGTGAAGGTTCGTTTTCTTTTGCATTAGCCATTTACGGCATAGTAATAGCTGTTGGAATTAGTGTGTTATCTGGATTTATACCAGCGTACAGAGCAGCAAAACTAAAACCAGTTGATGCTTTAAGATATGAATAAAATAAAAAAATTATTTTTTAATTTTTTTCTCTTTTTTAATATCACAATACTCAGAGTTTCTAGAAAGAGCGATACCAAAAAAACACATTGTAAGTGTTGTAAAAATAATTATCCAAGCATAATTTCTTGCAAAAATTACAATTAATGCTGCTAAACCAACTGTAAATGCTCCAATAGTTCCTGCAAGAGCTACTTTTGGGTCTTCAATCTTTTCTTTTTTTTCCATAATTATAAACCTCTTTTATATATATTAATTATAGGTCTTTTCTAATATATAAGACTTTTTAATATTTTTATTATTGATCTTATAACTCTTTTTTAGAAAAAGAAAAGATCTCTTCTACTGGTGTTTTTAAGATCAAACTAATTTTCATTGCTAGTTTTAAAGAAGGATTATATTTGCCTTTTTCTAAAAACAATATAGTTTCTCTTCTAACACCCACTTTTTTTGCAAGATCTTCTTGTGTTAAATCATATCTTGCTCTTAATTCTTTTATTTTCGTTTTCATATTTTTAAATATCTCCTTTCTTATCTAAAAAACATCTAAAAATATTTGCAGAAACAAGCATTCCAAAAAAGATTAATGAAAATAAAGCGCTCGTACTAAAAACAACTAATTTTAAATGATCTAACCAAAAAAGAATTGTTAATAAAACAAGAGTAAATAACCAAGAATAACTTAAAGCATAAGATCCAATCTTTCTTGTTCTTTCATCTTTTTCAGGAAATTGATTTCTTCTTATTGATCTAACTATACCAATTACTAGCATAGCAACACCAATACTAGTAAAAATAGATCCAATGGATGAATCTAAATTAAAAAAAGCTTGTAAAATCAAACCAATTAATAAGATTATAACCCCTAAAATAATTATTCTTTTATAATATAAAATTTTTTTAGCTTTAATATTTTTTGTTTTTTTCATAAAATATCACCAATTTATTTCTAACAATTAGTTAATTATTTCTAACTAAATATTATAATTAAATAACAAACAATTCAAAAACCTAACTAAAATTAGTTTTCTTTATTTTCTTTTGCGTCATTATTTAATCCAGCAACAGATTTAATTAATTTTACTTGTCTTTTTACTTCACCAGCTATTTTTTAGTTAATCTTTCTATTTATCCCTTTTTCTGCAATTTTATTTTGATATGCAAGTATCTCAATAAAATAATGCTCTGCAATTATGCCAATACAAAATAAAAAACACCAACACCCACTAATACAAATATTGATGCAAAAATTTTTCCAGGATTAGTAATTGGTGTTATATCTCCATAGCCAATAGTTGTTAAAGTAATAACTGTAAAATAAAAGGAATCAACAAAACTCCAATTTTCAAAATATTTAAATAAGAAAACACCTAATATTATAATTACAAATACAGAAATTATTGCCCTTCTAAATTTTTTTAAATAATCTCTATTTGTATTCCTATTTATTTTTTATTGTTTTTTTTAATCTTTAATAAATCTTTAACAGTAGTCATTTTATCTACTAACCCTTTTTTAAGATCAACTTTTGATTCTATATATTTTTTTTTAGATCCAAAGTCTTTTAGATGCTTTAGTTCTCTAATATATTCAGCTCTTAGTTCTTTGTAAGTAAAAGCACTTATCTTACCTTCGATTAATTTCTCATCTAATTCAGCTAGTTTTTTCTGAACTTTTATTTTTTTATTTGAGTTTCTCTCAACATAAATTACAAGAGAAATAATCATTGCAAATAAAGCTAAAATATAGATATAAAGATAGGTAAAATTTAATTTATCTTTAGAATCATCTTCTTTAGTATAAACATAATAAACAGATTTCTCAGAATTGCTATCTTTACTTTCTTCTTGATCTTGTTTAACAGAGGATTCTATATCTATAATTTCTGTAATTATATCTGCATTTGCATTATTATAATAAGATAACACATTTTTTTCAACATCATAAAGTAAAACTGCAAAATTAATTATGGAGTTTGCTGTTTTTAGATCTGAAATTGCTCTTGTGTCTTGTTTATTTTCATAGCTTAAATATTTTTTATAGTAATATAAAGAATGATCAAAAAACTGTTTAGACCAAACATTATTTGTTTTACTTAATCCTTCAGTAGATCTTAATAGTGGAGTTAGGGCATCATATTTTTTTAAAAAAACTGATTCATCAAAAATATCAGATATGTTTTCTTTTGATGAAACCATTACTGCTTTTGCAGTTGCTGCATCAAACAAAGAAGAAACATACCATCCATTTGTTAAGTTTGTTTTTGCTGCTGTTAGTCTTCTTTGCAGATCTTCATTTAGTACTATTGATTCATCAGAAATTGTTAAATCATTTTCAATATCAACAATATATTTTTCAGCAACTTCTTTAAAATAAGAACTTTCTTTAAAATTATTTCCTTGACTTACAATACCAATATCCAAAAAATCATTAGCAATTTCTATCCATCCACTAGCATAAGCCAGATCCAAAATCTTATCTAAATTTTGATTTTGTAGAGAAGATCTATTTGCTAATTTTAAATCATCTATTTTATTTTTAGCCCAAGTTATTCTTTGTCTTGCACCAATACACCACTCTATTTTTTCTAAAGAACAATATCTTGATCTTTCTTCTGTTAGTTCTAATTTTTGCTCTAATTCTTTAATTTTTAGATTATATATTGTTGAATTTACTGACAAAATAGAAGGATTATCCATAACCTCTAAGATAACCTGTCCATATAATTTAGTTAAAAAGGCTTCGTTTGCTGAAGTATACATGTAATTATATTTTGAATAAACTTCTGCATTCTCTAGTGCTTCTTTAGAGTAGGCTAAAAGAGAAATTAACCCTTGAGTAATTGAGCTGTCTTTTATAATACTATCATTTATGCTTTTTTCTGAGTTTAAAATAGATTCATTAGCATCAATCAAATACTTATCTACAATCGCTCTCATTGGTTTTATGGCTTCAGAAATTTTTATTTTTTCTGGAGTAAATTGTTTTTCGTCTTGAATTATTGGTTTATTAATATCAATTGTTTCTAGATCCATACTTGCATATTCTAAGACATCATCAATAGTTTGAACCTCTACTATTTTCATACCCCAGTTCTTATAAGAAAAATCAATTAAATCAACTAGATCTGTGGATCCGTCTTCTTTAGTAATAACTTGTTGTCTATTACCAAAAGGTATCATAAAAAGCTTTATACCAACTTCACTTGCTTTCTTTGCTTTTGCATAAACTCCTCCAACGTCTCCAACATACCCATCAGAGGTAATGGATCCTGTAATACTTACTTTTTCATTAAGATCATTACCAGTAAGCATACTTATTAATAAAAGAGAAATTGCGCCACCTGCAGATGGTCCATCTATACTACTTGCAGAAGATTGTATATCAAAATAAAAGTCATATTTATTTCTAGTGTCATCACCAACAGCAGTAGTTGCAGCAATTACTGCATTTTTTTCTGATTCTTGTGTTTGTGATCCAACTATAGTATGAATGGATGAAAATATTCTTCCAGTTCCTGGTTTGATCTCAGCATGTAATGTGGCTTCCATTGCTGTGTTATTAGAAGTTACTGCAAATATTTTCATATTTGCTTCTGGGATGTAATTTGCATTAATCAAACCTAAAAAGGTTATTAAGAATACAAAGACAAAAAATCCATTTATTATATTTTTTTTCATAATTATCATTTTTTAATTTTTTTATTAAACAAAAGATCAAACTTTTTAGTTACTGATAACATATTTTTTCTTCCTTTTTTAGTAACAGAAATCAAACCTATTTCTTTTAATGTTGAAAGATGATCATAAGGTCTTTTTGAGACAATTTTACTTTGCTCAACAGAGGGTTTATTTATTGCAATTAATGCTAAGGTTTTTAGTTCTCCTTTACTTAGTTGCTTACCTACTGCAAAAGAGTTATATTTAAAATATTCTTTTTTTGTTATCATTTCTATATAGTCATCTTCAAAAAGAATTTTTATTGCTGTGTTTCTCTTATCATAATCATCAATAAGATCATAAATTGCACAAAGTATTAAATCTTTATCAACTCCAGGTAATTGCTTTTCTATCTTTTTTAAAGATACTCCCCTAGGGCTCATAAAAATAATTGCTTCTACTATGCATTTTATGTCTGTGGTGTCAGTAGCCATTTTAATTTCACATTAATATTATAAAGTTTTTATAAAAATTTCTTTAAAAAACTCTTCTTGCCAAGCATCTATTTTTTGATCTTGAACTAAAAATAACATTGGAATAAAACAATCGTCTACTAGTTTTACTGGATCTTTCCCTTTTACCATATTAGAAAACAAAACTAAATTTTCTGAATCTTTATTACTATTTATTATATCTAAAAAGTTATTAATACGATCTGTAATCTCTTGAGTTTTTTTTGGTAAAAAAAATTTAAATTCTTCTATTTTTTTTACCTTTTTTTCTAAGTTTTTTTTTGTGGGCTTGTTTATCATAACATCAATAATATCAATTAATTCATCTAAACTTACTTGCCCTTCTTTTAGTCTTGTTGGAGTATTTAGATCTATAGATCCACTAATCTGCATAAAGTCTTCTTCACTTAATAGTTTAAAATCATCTTCTTCATCTGAAATGGTTGTTAATTTTAAAGAAAAAGCTTTTAATTTTAATAAGATTGCAGCAGCAAGTAAAGCATTTGCAGGAATTAAAAGATTATTTTGTTGTAGATTTTTTATTTTGTCTAGATAAAGATCAGTTAATGATATTAAATTAACATTCCAAATATCTATCTCATTAGACTTTACAAGATCATATAGAATTATTTTCCAATTAGGTTGTTCTATTAGATTTACTAATTTATCCATTTCTTGTCACCAAATGATCTTTTTGTAAAGGTATTATTTTTTAATTTATAATAATATTTAAGTAAAAATGTATATAAATATATTTAACTACAAAAAAGCACTAAGATCTATTAAAAAAACAAAAAAACCTCTACTAAGAAATAAGACCACAATATATATAAATGTAATTACCTTAATATAATATACTTAAATATTTAAAACAAAAAAGAGTTGATTATAAAAATGAAGAGAGTACCAACAGGAGTAACAGGTTTTGATGAACTGATTCAAGGAGGAATGCCACAAGGAGCAACTACAATGGTTTCTGGTGGTGCTGGTTCTGGAAAAACAATTTTTGCAACAACCTTTATTTATGAAGGTGCTAGAAAGTTTGGAGATCCAGGATTATTTGTAACTGTTGAAGATAATCTTAAAAATATTGTTTGGAACATGGAAAGTTTTAGCTGGGATATAAAATCTCTTGAGCAAAAGAACCTTATGAAGATTTATAGAATGCATATAGATCCTCGTAAAGATGTTGAAGCACAGATAGATAAAGAGTTAGATATAGTCTCTTCTATGGTAAAAGACATAGGAGCAACAAGACTAACTATTGACTCCACAACTGCTTTTGGTGGATGGATTACTGATCCTGGGAAATTAAGAAATCTTTTGTTTAGATTTGGAGATTATCTAAAAGACCTTAATTGTACAACAATGATGACCTCTGAGACTGCTGGAGGACCTAGAGACTTTTCTGCTTATGGTGTTGAAGAGTTTGTTGTTGATGGTATTTTTGCTATGTACTTTATTCCTCCACACAGATCAATATTTATAAGAAAATTAAGAGGTACAAAACACTCTCAAGCAGCACACCCTTGTGAAATTACTCCAAATGGTTTAGTTGTTAATCCTAAGGATGAGGTTATGTGGAGTGCAATTAAACAGTACTAATTTTTTCTATTTCTTTTTTATTTGTTGTTTCCTTATTAGATCGGTCCATTCTTATTTTTACTAACCTTGGAAACCTTAAAGCAATACCTTGCAAAGAATCAGATTCTAGTTTTAGAGTATGTATTGGACTTTTTGTAATTTCATCAAAATTAATCTCAACAACAATTTCTGGAACCACAAAATTATCCACAACTATATTTGAAACTATATATTCTGGTTTTTTAATTAGTTTTTTCTTTTCTAATCTTTCATAAAGCTCTCTTATGACATCATCTGATAGGCCAGTTCCTACTTTTGCTATGGTATAATATTTGTCAGTATCGCCATCATAGATTCCAACAAGCAAAGCGCCTATGCCTAGCTCTGTTCTTTTACCTTGCCCAGAGTCATACCCTAAAATCACGGCGTCTATAGTGTCTAAATTACCTTTATATGATTTTTTAAACTTTATCCACGAATACCCTCTAGATCCTGCCTTATAGGGTTGATTAAGATCTTTACAAATAACTCCTTCAAACCCTAAAGCTAATCTATCTAAAAATATATCTTCTAAGATATTAACATCGTCTGTTATTTTTATCTCTGTTGCTTTTACAAAATCATTAATATTAAAATATTCTTCAACTATTCTTCTTCTTTCAATAAATGGTAGGCTATAGATCTCTTTTTCATCTAAATAAAGACAATCAAAGACCTTTAGATGAAGTGGTAGTTCTTTAGATTTTTCTAAGATATCATATTTTCTTTTTCTAGTAATAGTTATTTGAAAAGAATGATATTTTTGGTTTTCAGAATCATATGCAATAGCTTCACAATCAATAATAAAATCATGATCTATTTTTTTAACATTTTCTACAACATCAGGAAACATGTCTGTAATATCTTCTTCTTGTCTAGAATAAATTTTTATTTTATTTTTTACCTTATGAATCTGTTGCCTAAAACCATCAACTTTAGTATCAATTGCAAAAGTTCCTAATCTTTCTTTAATTTCGTCTAGACTTTTAGATCTTTCACAGAGTTGTGATTTTATTGGAATAAAGGGAGTGATCTTTAAATTTTTTATTTTCTCTATTCCTTTTTCAAAAATTATTTTTGCAAGTAATCCTAGATCTGAGACTAATTGATATTTTTCTGTAATTAATTGTTTATATTCTTTAATATTTTCTTTACCAAAACAAGCAAGAGCATCAATTATTGTGGAATCAGAAAAACCTAATCTAAAACCTATAGGAAATCTTATAATATATTTTGCAGAAGTAGAATCTAGATTAAATAAAACTGATTTTAGTAGTTTCTGTTTTTCATCAATAGCCCCTTTACCCTCTATTTCACTTATTTTTTTAAAAATATCAAAAACTTCTAAAAAATCAAGATCTCTGGTAAATAAAGTAGATTGTTTTTTTTTTAATTCTGATTTTTCAATAACTAGACCTAAATCACCTTTATCTAAAAAATCTTCTTTTATCTCTTTTTCTGGAATTGCTGTGTATTGAGAAATAAGAGATATTAAAGTAGATTGACCTATACTAATATCTTTTGATAAATAATTTGGGCCAATATTTCCTTGACAAAAATAGATTAAGGACTGTATTTCTGTTTTATCAGTTATAGAAAATAAGTCAAACAAAATATTTGTTATTTCTAGTCTGCTTGAAGTATTATCTATTTTTTCAAAGTATTTAGATAAAACACTAAACTTTACCAAATTTATTTCACATTAATAACTTTTTGCAACATAAACAAAAACATTTGCTTTTTTATTACAGATCAAACATTTTTGGGAGTCCTCAGGAACTTCAGTAATATCCATTCTTGTTCCTCTAATCTCTCCACCATTTGTTTCTGCTTTTAGTTTATCGGCACAGGTTTTTCCATCAAAATCTATAGAACAGAAAGGTATTCTAATTAATTTTCCTTTTTCTAGTTCTTCTTTAAGATCTTTATAAGAATCCACACTTACTAATCTTTCATCAAACTCTTGATCTGCTTGATCTCTTAAATTATTTGTAAAACTTTCAGAAATATTTTTAATTTCTTCAAAAACATCTGCAAAGCAGACTCTTGTTTTTTCATTTGTGTCTCTTCTAAATATTAAAACAGATCCATCATCTATATCTTTTGGACCAACTTCTATTCTTATAGGTACTCCTTTCATCTCATAGTACTCAAATCTTTCTTTTGGTCTTTTTTCTTTTGAATCATCTATTTTTACTTTATATCCAAGCTTATCTAAATCTGTTGCAAAATCTAAACAAACTTTTTCTATTTTTTCTAGATTACAACCAGTAAAATATAATGGGGTGATTATTATTTGTGTTGGTGCTAGATTAAAAGGAAGTCTTAGACCAATCTTATCTCCATGAATACTAATTAATGCACCATATATTCTAGTTATTCCTGGTCCATGACAAGTACCATATGGATACACTACTTCTTCATCAATATTTTTTATTTTAACATCAAAAGGCTTTGTAAAATTTTGACCTAGTGTGTGGGTGGTAACTATTTGGGTGGTTTTACCATTTGGCATTAAAGCATCAGCACCATAAGTATTAATTGCTCCAGGAAATTTATCCCATTGTGGTCTGTTAAAGAAAATAAATGGTATTGCAAGATCTACATGTATAATATCTTCAGTAATTTGCATATCTTCTAATACCTGTTGATAAGATTCTTCATAACTTTCAAAAAGATTATGACTTTCAAAAAAATAAAATTCTCTTCCTCTAAAAAAAGGTTTTGTTGCCTTGGTATCATATCTAAAGATATTTGCTCTTTGATAGTTTTTGTATGGCAAATCTCTATGACTATCAACCCATAAACTATACATATAATAAAAAGCTGTCTCACTTGTTGGTCTTAAAGCATATTTTGTTTCAAATTTTTCTTCTCCATGCTCTGTTACCCAAAACACTTCTGGAGTAAATCCTTCTACATGCTCTTTTTCTTTAAAAAAGTTTTCTTCTGGTATCAATAACGGCATAATTACTTGTTGATGACCAGTATCATCAAAAATATCTTCATATAATCTAAATATTTTGTTTATAGTGTATGTTGACCAAGGTCTATAAACAACCATTCCTTTGATATTATATCTTAAGTCTGCAAGTTCTGCTCTAGATATAATATCATTAAACCATTCATTAAATTCTTCTATTTTTAGTTCTTGACTTGATACCATATTTTTTTCCTTTTTATTTTGTATAAATATATATTATTGAAATACTTTATAAACTCTTTTAATTTAAGAAAAACATTAAGGAGAGGTTATCTTTTTAGAATAAATCTATTCTTTAAGGACAGTATATTTTTGATAGCCCATCTTATTTTTAGATAAGAAATATTCTCTTAGTATTACGGATTCAACATTATTAGCAGCAAAGTTTTTAGGATAACTTGCTCTAAATAAAGATGACATTGAATTTATAATTTGTTTTTCTAAAATGCCAATATCACTTTTATATCTGAAAATATCGTCATTAAGCTCTCTATTTAGATCTCTATCTTGATAATGTCTTTTTTGCTGTTTTTGAGCCCAATCAATTTCTTCTTCTTTTTTTTTAATAACTTCGATATGTGCTAAAATTTTTTCAAGATTAGATCTTTTACCAAATTTTCTTTCTTTGGTTGCTGAACTTATTTCGGATTTTAAAAATTCACTTAAAATCTCTATGTTATTAGCTCTTAAAAAATTAGAAATGGTTTTAGAAAGGTTTTCTTGTGGACTTAATTTTTTTATAATTAGTTTTGGTCTAGGTTTTGGTTTTATCTTTTTAAAAGCATCATCAAAATCAATTTCTAACTGTTCATCTTTTTTCTCAAAAAAACCCACTTTTTTTTTTGGAATTCTTTGTTTTGATTTTAATCCCGTTATTTTTGATACTTTTCTAAACATTGCAAAAAATCACCCATATACAAAAAGTGAGGCTGCCCAGATTTGAACTGGGGTTAAAAGCTCCCAAAGCTCTCGTGATGACCAGACTACACTACAGCCCCTTAAATTATTTTAATATATATAATATATAGAATACATAATATTTATAAATGATATTTTTTTAACTAGTATTTTCATTATTCCAGTAAGCCCAATATTTATTAAAATAATTTAAATATTTGCTTGCTAAATTCTCGTCTGATATAAAAATTAAAGACTCTTCGTTATTGGAAATGCCATTTAAAGACATGTTCATAGAACCAGTCATAACCACAGAATTATCAAAAACACAAAATTTATGATGCATGTTTTTTTTATTTTTATCAAATATTATTTCTATATCATCTTTTAATAAAGAAGTATACTCACAATAAGGATAATTACATATATCTTCTTCAATAATTATTTTTATATCTAAATTTGGGTGTAGTGCTTTTAATCTTTTTAGCTCATAAGTAAAATCATTTAATGTGTAACTATATAGCATACAATAAATAGATTCTTTACTAGCCCTTAGATACTTAACAACACTCTCAAAACAGTTATCATTTGGACAAAAATTGATCTCTGTGTTTTTTATAATCTTTTTTTTTAAAAAATAATTTTTAGAAAAATTATCTGTAAAATAGGAGTTTATTTTTTTTGAGTATTCTTTTGCTAAATTAGTATCAGGTATAACCAAAATATCATTGTTACTTTCTTCTAAAGAATTAAAAGTAAAATTTGCAGAGCCAATTAATAAAATATTTTTATCAAACACACAATATTTGTTATGCATATATTTGTCTTTCTCAGAATTTGTAATAACTAAAACACCATTAGCTTTTAAGAGACCAACTTTTGAGGTTGATCTGTTTGTGTTTGTTAGATCTGTTACTAGTTTTATATCTATATCTTTTGATTTTAAAATAAATGCTTGAGCAACATCGTCATCTGTAATAGAATAGAGCGCACATTCTATAGAGTTTTTAGAATCATCTATTAAAGATATGATCTTTTCTTTACAATTATCCTCCGGACAAAAAAACACAGACAAATTTACTTTTTCAAAATTCTGGTTATTAAGATCTGCACTATAAAAGTTACTGGTATTAAGATTTGAAGAATCGGTATTATTTATTTTTGTAAAATAATCAAAATTTAAACAAAAGACCCCTAAAATTAATAAAAAAAATAAAAATAGGATTGTTATTTTTGTGCTCATATAATTACTCTAAAATAGCTTTAATTCTTCTAACCCCTGCTGAAATAGATTGTTCTTTTATAATTTTAAAATACCCCAGTTCTTTTGTGTTCTCAACATGTGGTCCCATACAGATCTCTTTAGAATAATCTCCTACGAAATAAACAAATACAACATCTGGATATTTGGTTCCAAATTCTGCTTGTGCTCCCAAGCTTATTGCTTCTTCTAAGGTCATTGATTCTTTTTTTATAGGTAATTCTTTAGAAATTACATTGTTTACTTCATTTTCTAACAAAGAGATCTCCTCATCAGTTAATTTTCTATCAAAATTAAAATCAAATCTTAGTCTTTCTGAGGTTATGTTACTTCCTTTTTGTTTAATATCTTTTGAAAGTACTCTTCTTAGTGCTTCGTTTAGAAGATGAGTTGCTGTGTGATATTTTTTAGTAACATCTGTGTGCTCAGCAAGACCTCCCTTAAACTTTTTTTCAGCACCTATTCTTGAAAGTTCTTGATGTTTTTTTTCTTCTTCTCTAAAGCTGTTAAAATCTATAGAGAGGTTCTTTTCTTTTGCTAGTTCTTCAATCATCTCTATAGGAAAACCATAACTTTGGTATAACAAGAATGCTTCTTTTCCAGAAAGCTTGTTTTGTTTTTCTACAAACTTATTAAACTCTTTTAGACCATTTTCTAAAGTTTTTAAAAACTTGTTTTCTTCGTTTTCTAGTTCTCTTAGAATGTTTTCTTTTTTTTCTTCTAGATTAGGATATTCATCTTTATAAAGATTGATTATTTTATTTCCAACACTTTTACAAAAGAAAGTATCTATACCAATTAGTTTACCATATCTTATAGCCCTTCTAATAAATCTTCTTAAAACATATCCTTGATCTGTATTGCTTGGGATTACAGATCTAGAATCGCCTAAAATAAAAGTTGCGGTTCTTAGATGATCTGTTATTATTTTTATAGCTTTTATATTTTCTTTATCTTTAGAAATAAAAAACACAAAATCATAGATCTCTTTAATTTTTCCAACAGAAAAAGCATCTTCTAATCCATTTAAGACCATTACCACTCTTTCTGTACCAAGACCAGTATCTATATTTTTTTGTGATAATGTTTTAAAATCTCCTTCTTTTGTTTTATCATACTCCATAAAAACATTATTCCAGATCTCTACCCAATTTTCATTATCTGGATCAAAAACTTTTGGTGGTTCTTTAGTATTCTCTTTCCAATAAAATATTTCTGTATCAGGTCCACATGGTCCACTAGATCCTGCAGGACCCCACCAATTATCTTCTATTGCCACTATTCTTTCTATTGGCACACCTTCTCTCAACCAACAATCAATAGCTTCTTGATCTTTTGGGAGATCTTTATTTCCTGAAAAAACTGTTACTGCTATTCTATTCTTATCAAGACCTAACCATTCTTTACTAGTTAAAAATTCAGAAGAAAAAGAGATTGATTCTTTTTTAAAATAATCCCCAAGAGACCAGTTACCAAGCATTTCAAAAAGAGAAAAATGTGTAGAATCTCCAACAGAGTCTATATCTGTTGTTCTTAAGCAGAGTTGATAATTTGTTAATCTTTTACCTAAGGGATGAGGTTGCCCTAACAAGAAAGGCACTAATGGATGCATTCCTGCTGTTGTGAAAAGAACGGTATTATCATTTTCTGGTATTAATGAGGCTTGATCTATTACCTTATGTTCTTTACTTTTAAAAAAATCTAAATATTTTTTTTTTAGTTCTATTGTTGTTATCATAATTGGTCTAATTTAACATTTATAATATATATAAATTAGAAACAAATTTAAAAAAAGATGGTTTGATCTATTTTTTATAAATTTCATAATACGCATCATCAAATTTACTATGTACTAATACAAATTTGTTTATAGCTTCACTTTAATCTTTTAAATCATATTTTGCTTTAAACATATTAATAATTCTGTTTGCTTCATGATCTAATTGCACTCTTGCATTTATCATAAATTCCCCTTTTATGTCTTCTACACATGTTTTGTGATAAAAAGTACTTATTAACAAATTGATTTATTATAAAAGATTAATTTCATCTATATTAATTAATTCTTCTTTACCAGTTTGTAGATCTCTTATTTTTATTTTTTTTTGCTTTAACTCATCTTCTCCAATAAAACCAACAAAAGGTATACCTAACTTACTAGCATACTCTAGATTTTTGGAAATTGATTTTGATTGTAGATCCACTATGGTCTTTATTCCTTTATCTCTTAAATATTGAGTAATTTCTATAGATTTTTCTAAGGTATTAATTGGAATTATTAATAGATCACAAACACTTTGTCTAGTTATATTTTCTTTTTTTAAAATAATATCCATAATTGGTTCAATACCAAAAGATATTCCTGTTGCAGATTGTTTTAAATTTTCATTACCAATATACTTACCAATCAGGTTATCCCATCTACCGCCACCAGCAATAGATCCTGAGATTATTGAGGGGTCTTTTAAAAATATTTCAAAAATAGGACCTGTATAATATCCTAACCCTCTTGCAAGTGTTGGAGAAAAGATAAACTCTACCTTAAATAAAGATAAATATTTAAACAATTCTTTTATCTCTTGTAAGCCTTCACTATTACCTATCCTTTCCTCTAAATATTTTATCTTCTCTTTATTACTTCCTTTTTCTAGATCTTTTAATAAAAACATTAACTTATCAATTGCTTCTTTTGAAATCTCTTTGCCTAATAGTTCTTTTTTTACTTCATTAATTCCAATCTTTTTTAACTTATCTATTGAAATTATTACTTGCTTTGCTTGATCTTTATCAATATTACAATAATTAAGAATATCTGTTAATAGTTTTCTAGAATTTAACTCAATTACTACCTCTAAATTCAGAGACTTAAAAACAGATTTAGCTAAAGATAATAACTCAGCATCAGCAATAACTGAAGAAACACCAACAATATCAACATCACATTGATAAAATTCTCTATATCTTCCTGCCTTTATAGGCCCATCTCTAAAAACAGGGCCTATTTGGTATCTTTTAAATGGCATTTTAAGTTGAGGATTCTGTCCAACAATTCGTGCAAGTGCAAATGTGAATTCAAATCTAAGTCCAAGTGCTCTATTTCCTTGATCTTTAAATCTATAGATCTCAGAAATAGCATCAGAATTTTCTCCAGCACCAGACTTGTTTTCCAGAATTTCTAGTTTTTCAAAAGTTGGAGTCTCTATAGGAGAAAAACCATATACTTCAAAAACTTTTTTAATTTTTGATATACAATTATCTCTAGATATTTTTTCTTTTGGTAAAATATCTCTTGTTCCTTTTGGAACTTCTAATATTATTTTTGACATTTCTATTATTCTCCTAATAACAATATGCTGTTTAAGTAACAACAATATGCTGTTTAAGTAACAACAATATGCTGTTTAAGTAACAACAATATGCTGTTTAAGTAATAACAATATGCTGTTTAAGTAACAACAATATATTATTTAAGTAATAGAAATAATTAAAAATAGGTTTTAAAATAAAAAAAAATAAAAAAAAAGAAAACATCTATAATGTATCTTTAAAAGCTTTACCAACTTTGAATGTACAAGTCTTACTAGCTTTTATTTTTAACTTAGCACCAGTTTGTGGATTTACACCCATTCTAGCAGCTCTTGTTTTTACTTTAA
Source organism: uncultured archaeon (assembly GCA_964586355.1). Lineage (GTDB taxonomy): Archaea > Iainarchaeota > Iainarchaeia > Iainarchaeales > CSSED10-239 > JAKQTP01. The sequence goes on along the minus strand of CAZPGO010000005.1, from coordinate 22,855 downwards.
AGGTACCAAAACCAACTAATTGTAATGCTTTATGCTTTTTAATAACTGATTTCATTGAAGCAAGTGTTAAGTTCAATGTTTCTTCTAGTTTTGATTTTGATAGGTCTGACTTTTTAGCCATTTCTTCTAATAGTGTTTGTTTATTCATATTTTTTAACCCCCGTTATTTTTTTAAATTATTTCACACTAGGAAAATATTAAATTAGTAAAGATAAATGTTTTTAAATGTATCTCTAAAACACCCCCTAAATGACCATAAAATAAGGGTTTTTTAGGAAAAATCTAGAAATTATTTTTTCTCAGATTCCTTTTTTTTCTCAATATATTTTTGCTTATAACCAGTCCACAAAGTAAGGGAATAATATAAAAATATGGCTGTAAAGATAACTATTAACCAAAATATCACATTTGAATTAAATCTTTGACTAGACCAACACATTCCTTGGCAATAGGTCCATTCTCTTACCACGAAAAAAATTAAAAATGCTATAATTAAAACAAATGTTTTTTTTTTCCAATGCATGTTTATCTAAATTTTAATATTTGGATCCATTGGGATTTGAACCCAAGTCGCAAGCTCCGCAAGCTTGTATGCTATCCAGGCTACACCATAGATCCTGAGTTATTTTTTTCCTTTCCAAAGATTTGTAGTCCCCCAAATAACAACTGAAGTAAATCCCACACTTAATAATAAATATAATAAAAATACACTTGTAGTTAGATAAAAATATTTATAAATTAAGAAAAATAATAAGACTCCAGTAACAATATAGGTTAAAATATTATTTCCAAGAGCTCTTGCAACAATTTCAAAAATAAAGAAAGCAATTATTATCATTATTATATATTTTGCAATAGGAAAATAATATATAACTACAGGAACAATCAAAATTACAACTACAAATACAAATAAAATTTTTGCAATTAAACCAAAATTACCTAAAAAACCTTTATTTGAAATCATAAATTATCTATTTCTCATTTGTTGTTGTTTTTGTTGTTGTTGCATTTTTTGTTGTTGCATCTCTGCTTGTTTTTTTCCAGGCATCTTATCTAACATATCTTTGGGACCATGATTCATAGTTACAAAGAAGATATCTACTAAAACACCAGAGACACCAATTGTTAATAATATATAAAACAAATATGCTGTTCCAAAGACTGGCCAATAGAAAAATATCAAAAATATTGCTAAAATAGTTATTATTGAAAGTGCTAAAAAATTATGAGTGATTCTTGTTCTTACAAATGTAATTATAAATAATAAAAAGAAAATTTTTAAAATAAAACTAAAATCTGTAAAAAAATTTAAAATAATTAAATCCATAATAATTCACTGAACGCTCTCATTAGTATTTTCTAATAAACTACTATAATAGTTAATCAGATCAGCTTCTTGATCTGAAGGGAACATAACATTATTTTCTTTCCATCTAATTTGTGTGGTTACAGGATCACTATAAATACAGACAGTATTATTTTTTACTGCAAAGAAGAGATCAGAAATCTTTTTTATATCAATATTATTTGCAGGAACTAGCCCTGGGCTTTTTGATAAAATATAACTATCATCACCAATTGTTGCAATCTTTGTGTTCATTGAGTTAATTAAAGAATTGCTTTCTGTAATTAAATGATAATTTGTAACTGTATATGGTGTGCTGTTTGCTTGTGGTTGTGGCAAATATAATATGGTTTTTAATAATTTATATCTATCAGTATTATAAATTTCAGAAAAATCATTACTTAAAACAACTGAGTTTAAATAATTTCCTGTTTGTCCAATAATTCTGTTATCTTCTAAAACCTTAGAATCGTCTAAATAATCTATCCAAGTAATAAACGGATTTGCTTTAAGATCTTTTGGAATAGGATTGCTTATTGATTCTGTAACATAGTATGAAAAATCCGAAGATAAAGGATTAGACACTAAAGCAAACAAAGGAATTGGATATGTTGGACTATATTTTATCTCAGCAGTAAACTTACCCTCATCATCAATTTCTAAAAGATTAATTTCTAATAGTTTTTTATTTGATTTCAAAGCATACTCAACATCTCTTTTACTCTCAATATCAGAATAATTACTTGCATATAAAGACATAAACCCTTCTGTTTGGGAATCATTTCTATCATATAGATAGATAATATCTTGCCCAGCTCCAGTTACTGGAATTAAATGATCAGTATTATTTAAATAATCAATAGTTACTCCATAATCCTCTCTATGCACTTTTTGAGTATTTTCAATAAGACCCATATTTCCATTTATTGGTAAATAATACAAAAAATTATTTAAGACATATGGTAGTTCTTGAACCTGTGTTAAGGTTATATGTAATGGAGAATTATACTCTCTACTAAAATCAGAATTAATTGAAATCTTATATTTTCCAGGTTTATTTGTTGATTCCCCATTAGCATTTTTTTTGATAATTGTTAATTGACCAGTATCAATATTTTGATCGGTAAAGAAAGTAACTTCACTAGAAACGACACCATCTATAAAGTTTGTTGTATATACTGCATCAAATCTTAAAAAATCTTTTAAAAAGTCTGAAGATAAACCATCAGCCATTAAATAAACATAGTAATTATTTGTTTCATTTTTTATTTCTGATAATATTTGATCATTTTTAATTAAATGCAATAAACTTATAAACATCTGAGTAGAATCACAATGTGTCTTTGATAAATTATAATCAAACTCAGAATCAACACATTCAGTTTCCCAATTCTGAATTGGTGCTTGTAAACTTGATTGTCCCCAATAATAGTTAATTCTTGGGACATTTTCTTCTCCAGATCTACAATCACTTGCTTGTTGACAATTTGCTATAATAAAAATATCATTTTCAGAAATACTATTACCAGAACCTAAACAAAGATTACTTGTAAGCCCATAATCATTTAGAGTATCTTCTATTGTTTTTGCATAAATATTTAGATGTAGATTAATTTCTTTAGAGATCTTATCTAATAATGTATTACTTACTTTATAACTAAACTCCAAAGCTCTATTAACATCTAAAACAACAACACCCACAAAATCAGTATCAAAGACACTAGATATTTCTGAATAGTTTGCACTAAATTCTAAGAGCAAATCATTAGAAGTATTTGGATTTATTGTTGAAGAGCTATTTTTTATTTCAAGATCTATATTAAAATTTGTTTCTGTTTGTAGATAATCGTAACTATCACTATTTTTAACTAAATTAATATCTTCTAAAGTAAAGACATATGTTTTTGTTTTATTTTCAACAACATATAACTTACTAGAACTACAAAACTCTTCATTACTTTTACAAACTAAAGGGACCATAGAAGATACTGAGGAAATTTCTAAAACCTCTTGATTATTATAAAGATTTGTATTTATTTCTATTTCATGTGTTCCTATAGAAATATCTTGGAAAGAAGAAATCTCAAATAAAATGTTTATTTCTCCTTCTATCTTAGAGCTAACATCTTCCACTAACTCTGCAGTAAAAGTAAAATAGGCAGTTTCACCTACAGGTATTGAACAAATATTATTAGAAGGTGTTGTTTGCCCAGAATAATCATCATCAGCAAAATAAAGAACAAATTCTTTTTTATTTTCTTTAAAGTCTACTTGTTGACCACCATCTGAAACTGACAGAGTATATTCTAAATCTATTTTATCCTCAATATCATTAGATATATCCATAACAACATCAGAAATATTTATTTCTTCAGCAGATGTATTTTTTATAGAATAAACAAATGATTTTTCTTCTGCTTTTTCTGAAATTAGTTCTAAGGTTTTTGTATTTTTATTAAAACCATTAGATCCATCTTGAGTATTTAACTCTGTCTCTAAAGCAACTCTTTGCACATTTATTTTTGTTGGGGTGTTTAGTGCAAAAATAATTGGGTCATTTAAATAATTGCCTAAGTGTATTTGATTCTCAAAAGCCCCAAAAATTTCTTCTCTATCTTCAGAAATGTTTTTATTTAAAAGAACATTTGCCTCTATTAAAGTTAGGTTTTTGGTAAGAGATATTGGTGTTGGAGAATTATCAGAATTAATATCTTGATTTATTTTTAGAAGATTAAGATCATTACTCCCATAACCAGAATCCGGCAAAAACTCAACAGACTCAAGATTTGCGCTGTTTTTGGAGTCTTTTTTTATAAAGTATTCTTTTTCTTTTTTACTAGTTTCTTTTATGTTATTTACTATAAATATAGCATTATTAAACAAAAGTTTATTTTCATTAGTTATCTGGGAACCTAAGGAATCTTCTCCCCATTTATTATAAACACCATAACCAGAAAACACTTTTTTCTTAATTTTATGTAAATTGTTTGGAAGACCATAACTACTATCAAATAAAAATCTAAAAGTGATGTTTTGATCTATAAAATTAATAGGTATAATGACTTCTTTATTTAATAACTGCCCTTGAGAATTTGTAACTCCTAGGTCCACACACTCAGAATCTAGATCTCTTAAACAATATTTTATGTTGATATTTGGTAATGGACTACCTAATTTACTTTTAACACTAAAATTAACATCATTTTCTCCAAAATAGATCTTATTTTCAGAATCTTTTGTAATAACATCTATAAAAAAATCACTTTGACTATATGCTCTAACATTTTCTAATAATGGACTTGGCTCAGTTATCTCTAATATATTACTTGTTATAACAGGAGTATCATTTGTGCTAAAAAAATTATTAGCAACAAAAGAACTATTTAGATCAAACCAATGTCCTATTGTAAATGTTTTTTCTGGAATTGTAAATTCTGTGTTATTTATGCTATCTGTTTCTAAATTATTACCTTTTTCTAAAAACAAATAATTTAAATAAACTAAACTATCATTAGTGTTTTGAGAAGAAACAACAACATCTCCTGATACTGTGTTTTGGTTTAAATATAAGAATTTAGTATTGTAACTATATTCTTCATCAATATATAGAATATAACTAGAACCCTCTTTTTCTACTTCACTCAAATCAGAATCCAAGATCTCACTTACAAAACTATACTCTCCTGATTCAAAAGGAAGTAAACTATAGTCAGATTCAGCATAGAAGAAACCCTCAGGTTTTACTGACCATGTTTGCCAGTTTGTTAGATCTGGGGAAAAATCATATTCTCTATCGTTGTTTGTAAGTGCTCTGTAATATTGTTTATAATTACTAATATTTGTTATACCATTTTGAAACTTAAAATTAACAGTAAACACAATAGTATCAGCCAAAGACTCAGTAAAATCAATCTTCACCCATTTAGATTTACCGCTTGGACAATTATTAAGGCTTTGATCTGTTTCATAATTATTTATATAATGAGTCATATTCCAATCTTCTAACTCTCCAGAAAATCTACAACCAAACTGTTTTTCTGAGTCTGGAGCAAATACTGATTGTATATATAGATAATCATCATTTACTAATAAATTATTACCCAATCTCACAAAAGCATAAGAAAAATCCCTTTCTTGTTTTGGAGACAAGTTTATTTTGTATTTTAGTTGATATTCTTTTTCTAAATTATTATTTCCTACAAAATCAATATAACTTATTTCTCTAGTACCTGTTTGATCAAACAACCCTAAATATTCTATTTCTGAATATGGTGTTGACTCTGGGGGAGTTAAAACTACATTTTTATAAACAGTATCTCCAGGAACTAAGATTATTTGCTCTGTTTGGTAAGTTGAATACCCCAATGCAGAAATAACAGCATAGATCTCTTGGTCGTTTGAATTAAAAATATATTCTTTATTTAGATCACTACCATTTACTTCATTAGTAATATATTCTGTAAGCTTTTCTCCAGAAAAATCATAAAAAGAAATTCCATAATCTGGGGTGTTTACTTTTAGATTCAAAATTCTTGATTGGTTTTGTAAATTAATATTTAGATTTATGGTTTCATTAGCATCTAATGTTCTTCTTTGAGATTCTCCTTGAATATTTTCATAAGACAAGATAGACATTGCATAATATTTCTGTCCAGATCTTATTCCTCTAAAAGAAACATCTCCTCTAGAGTTTGTTACTTTGGGATCTGTTGGGTAGGGGGTGTCTTCATTTTCTCCTGAGCCATAAAATAAATAAACAGAAGCACCATCAACATTTATTCCACTATACTTAACATTAACATTAACATCTCCACTATTTACCCATGATTGATATTCTAGATAAATAATTTTATTAGTATCTAGTGTAGTTATAATTTCTGGATTTGGTGGTAAATACCCATATTGCTCAGTATTAGAAACTCTTAATTGATAAGTGTTGTCTGTAAGAACATTAAACAGGGTTTTATTAACATCAGATCTAGTAGCAACTAATGAAAAGGTATTGGTATCTAGATCTTTTTTCCATAAAGAAATATCTCCATTAATTGATTCTAAAGTATTTTGATCTTTTAGAGTAACATCAATATAACCTAAGGTGCCAATTAAACAACTACCATCAGGATTCATTATTAGATATGGGGTTAAAAGATCATATTCGCAGTTAAGATCTCCAGAAACTGTACAAAACTCCGCATATATTGGATTGCTACAATCAATATCATTTAGCTCATTAACACTAAATAAATTATAACTAGCTGTAGTGGTGTTGTTTAATGTTACAGAATATACTCTGGATTTTGGTATTGTAATATACCCTGATTTATCAACAGATAATTTATAATTTCCCGGAGATAATCTGAAAATGGCTTTGCCATAAAAATCTGTTGCAAGAGTTGAAACAGCAATAGCTGATTCATCAAGAATTGTTGTAGGATCATTTGCTTTAAATATTTTTACCACAGCATCAGGAATTGCAGATCCTGATGAGCCTTTTACTGTTACTTCTAGGGTTCCATAATTTTGGTTTTTCTTAGATAGACTTATTCTATTACTTTCTGGCACAATCATATTAGTTATGGTTTCATAATCTTGAGAATAAACCTCTATTCTTAGATCTCCACAATTTGCTGGTTGCTCCACAGTTATTTTTCCAGTAATAACTATTTGTTGTTTCGGTGAGGGCTCTTTATTTTGTGCAGAACAAAATAATCTAACATCTAAGTTTTTACCAATAACTGCAACATTATCAGAAAAGAAGGAAATTTCTCTTTCTTGCTCAGGGGATACAATGTTTGTAATTTCAGAAGTGTCTATATCTAATGTTATTTTTTCAAACATCTGTTTCTTATCAAAAGTTATTTCTTTTGTTTTTGTGTCATATGCTTCTTTGCTTACTGTTAATTTGATTGTATGCCTTTTATTTATTTTCAGATCTTTAAAAATAACTTCTCCCCAAGCATCTGTATTAAGAGCATCTATATTTTCATCATTTGCTGTTAGTAAAACATTAGCACCAGTAATTGCAGAGCCAGTAATATCTACAACAGATACTGTTATTGTTCCTTGACTTGCTCCTGAAAATATTGCACTTATACTCCCAGTAGTTACAAGATACCAAATTAAAAAAATCAAACCCACTAAAAAAAGAATAAATAATATAAAACTAGGGAATTTTTTATCTATCTTATCTATTAATTTATTTACTGGTATTACTTTGTTTATAGCATCCATTAGATCATAATACTTGTCTTCAAAAAAGAAATAAATGCTTTTTAAGAATACTACTAATTTTTTAAAGAGATTTACTTTTGGTTTTTTAGGTTTTTCTTTTGAATCTTTTTGTGAGTCTTTTAGATCTTTTGACTTTCCTTTATTTGAATCTGTTTTTTCTTCTTTTTTTAGATCTTTACCTATTTCTTTTAATAGCTTTTCTGCTTCTTTTTTTTTATCTGTTCCTTTTGTCTGATTTTTGTCTAGATCATCTTTAAAAACAAAATTATTTTGTTTTAGTTTGTTTATTAAAAGATTAGCATCTTCTAAAGAATAACCATCATCTAAAATTACTTCTCTTAGATCTTTTTCAGTAAAAGATTTAGTTTTTGTTTTTAAAACATTATATATTTTGTCTAGTTCTTGATTATTCATAATAAATCTAAATTTTATTTTTATTCAAAACCATATATTGGAATAAAGGGCATATTAATTGTTTTTGAAGTACCATCATCTAAGGCAATAGTGAATTTAATCTTGTATTGTTGACCCGGGCAATATGCCTTTGAGTCAGTAATTTCACTTAATACATTATTATATCTCGGAGAAAATAAATTCTCTTTAGATAAAACATATTCAAAAAGACCAGCTTCAGAGAATTGAGAGCTGTTTTGAGACGGAATATCTGCTTTATTTGTGTAAACTATATACTCTTCTTGATCACCTAAATAATTTGGCTTAAATATCTCTTGATCTTCTTTAAGATAATATATTTTAAGATCTCCTGCCTGTATTGTTCCAGCATTATTAGAATAGATCTTATAGGTTTCATCAACCCTATTAAGATTTGTTAACTCTAGGGCATCACAAATTGGGCAATCATTATCTTCTTTAGTAAATATTAATATTCTTGATTTTTCATAATCAAAATCATTTAAAATATGCTCTTTATTTGCAGAGTTTAAAATCAATTGTCCTGTTTGGTATTCTAGTTTTTTTAATCCTGATGATTTAAGATAACAAGCATCTATTTCTATTTTTGTGTTATCTATTGGATATGCAGTTATGGTCTTTAAAGACCTTGGCAAATAACTACCACTAGAAATATAATTTATATAAATATCTCCTGTTTCTACAAAATTTGTGGGGTTCTCAGGATCACAAGAAAACTCAGAAATAATATCTAAGGTTGTTTGATCTACTTGTTTTATGATCTCTAGCCCTCTTTTGCTATTTTCTAAATAATTAATTTTAACATCCCCTATACCACCTGCAAGACCATCAAAAGCCAGAGACATCGAATTAGGATTTTTTCCTTTTTTACCTGATAAAAAAGTAATTTTTGTATTTTCACTATTATTTATAAAATTAGAAATATTTAGATCATAAATATTTCCTCCATTACCCCCAAAACCATAAATACCATCTCTGGTTTTAGATCCTCCATTACCCCCAGATCCCGAAATTAGAGAGAGTGTAAAATCCCCACTGGTTTTTAAATCATCAAAATTATTTACTATTATATTACCTGCATTTCCACCATTACCCCCATTAGCATTATCACCACTACAATGATTGTGACCAGAGTTTCCTCCTTTACCTCCATTACCTGATTCTAGGGAAATAAAAACTTGAGAGCTCTGATCAAAAGCTAGATTAGAAACATTTAAATTAACTAAACCAGCATCAACACCAGCACCACCATTTTTAGGAGTACCTGCACATCTCGGGCCCCCACCTTCACTAGCACCTGAACCACCAGCACCACCATTTCCTGATTTTAAATTAAGATCAAATTTTGCAGAATCTTTTGTGTTTATAAAAAATACAGAAAAATTAACATCTCCACCAAGACCACCATCTCCTCCTGATTTTCTTGGATGCTTTGTTTTTCCTGTGGTTCCTTTTCCTCCAGAACCTGCTTTTAGAGTCACACCTAAAGAACCATAATTAATTATAGAATTAAAATCTAATAAAGCAGGACCACCAGCAACACCAGAAACTGGATTACTTGTACTTGAAGGACCTTCTTCTGGATCATCACAAGAAATATTTATTGCTAAATTTGAGTCTTGTTCTACAAATAAATTTTTAGAAATAACTTTTATTCCATGTGCTTTTCTATAACTATCATCACGATCAAATTCTCTTTCCCCTTCATTAACTTCTAGTTTTGCTATTGTATTTGGTTTTGTTTGTATATCTGCATTAATATCTATTGTTGTTAATTCTACTTCATCATCATTATTATTAATATTAAAAACAATTCCAGAATTATTTTGAAATTCCACTACATCCATTCCTGTTATTTTATAATTATCTTTATTTCCAGTAATGTTTATGGTTTTATTATCATCAATAACTAAAACAATAGTTTTTCCTTGACAATCTGGAGTTCTGGTTAAAACAATATCATGATTGGTCCAGCTAGGTAAAGTAATTTCTGCTAAATGTCTACTAGAATCATTATGATCTTCTCGGGAAATAAAATAGGGTGACAATCCAGAGGTCATAGTCAGAGTACATGCAAATATATTTGCACTAAAGAGTATTAAAAAAATTATTGTCGCTATTTTTATTTTTTTATAGTTCATAAATTTTCAGTTATTTATAAAGTTTATAAGGATAGACTAATCTAATCAAATTGTTTTCATAACTTAGATTAGAATCAAATGCATAAAGACTTTTGTTTCCAATATAATTACTATCAATCAAATTATTATATAAATAAAATTGAGTATTATTTATTTTTTTTAAAAGATTTGAATTAAATAAAAAATTATTTTGAATATTATCATAAACAAGTAACTTTTGATTACTAATATTTGGAGTTATAAGCTCCTTTGGAAAGATCTTACTAATATTTCCAAATAAAACAGGATTTGCTTTTTTTTCATTTGACATATTTAAGTATGTGCTATAATTGCTATTAGATTCATTAACAGCATTACAAGTGTTTCTTGAAAAGTTTCTAATTTTTGATGGAACAAGAGTAGATATCTCGTCAACAGTTAATGGCAAATTATTATTATTTGAATAATTATAAAATAAACAAACATTATAATCAGTATTTTCTAATTTAGTCAATTGATCATCACAAGTAGAAAAATAAACAATATTACTAGAAAAATTGTTTAGTGTTAATGGATAGTTAGATCCTAAATAATCTTCAAAATAAAAAATGGTGCTTGTTTTTTCTGAGTTTTCTAAATTATAAGTAGAATCACCCTCTTTATAACCTTCTGATAGAATTTGAGGATAAGCAAATATTTCTAAAACACCATTATTTTCTACAGACTTGAATAGGATAGTGCCAATCAAAGAATATTCTAGTGACAAATATTTTTTTTCCGTTTCTGAATCATCACAACAAGAAAAAACATCCTCCCCACAACAACTCTGGAATTCAACTTCAAAATCTGATTCAGATAAACTTGATTCTAAATCACAAGGTTCACAAGAACCCCCACAATCTATTCCTTCTTCATCCTCATCTTGTTGCTCATTAGAACAATAATCTGGATACTCTTCAGGCCCCTCATCTTCCTCGTCTTCCAAAATCATAGTAACCAGAGTTTTTGGGCAGTCATTATGTGTAGGGTATTGCCAAGGAGTAACATCATTATTATTATTTAAAGAATATAACAAAAATGAAGAATCTAATTGCTCAACAGAAGAAGAATTGTTTAAAGTTATAAAAAAATTAGCATCATTAGAAATCTCTATATGTGTCTTAGAAAAATCTAAAGAGTCAGAACCTAAATAGAATTTATTTTCTCTAGCAGCATTAAGCTCGTCAAAAAAATATCCTACTTGATTTTGTGAGGTTAAATAAAAATGATTTCTAATTACTGAAAACAAACTTTTTTGATATCTATTAGAAAAATCTATAACAAATTTGGAATTATAATTTAATTTTATTTTTTCAATATTGCTAATTACTTTTATAACAGAAATATTCTCTGTTAAAACTGTTGTTGCAACTTTAGAAACAGATCTTTTAAATGTTAGTTTTTTATTACTTGCAACTTCTAATTCTTTAATATTAATTTTTAGACCCTCTTTAGATAAAAATCTATTTTCTAAAAATAAGAAAGTAGTGTCGTTAACTATTTTTAGTTTAATATTATTTACTGGAGATCCTTGATTATTAATAATATTTATATTTGAAGAAGTAACAACAAAATAATCAACACTAGAATTAAGATCACAAACAACCATACCAGACTCTAAAACTTCTGTAATTGTACAGGTTGCTGGAGAGTTATCTAAAGCATATATCTCATTTAAATTATTTGAATTAACATTTAAATTTAATCCATTAATAGTAAGAACATCATCCACACCATTTGCAAAAGAAAAGCCAATTAAAAGATATAAAATACTGATGATCATCAGATTTTTTAAGTTTAACATATAAGATCTCCAAAAATATATTTATCTATATATATAGTTTTAGATATGTTTTAAAAAGATTACTTTTTAAGAAAAAAAGAGGGGAAAATTAATTAATAAACCCTAAATCAAAACCATCAAAGTTACCAGTATAAATACTATCTTCTGGATATATTTTTTGAGGGTTCCAATAATACTCAGATCTTAGACCATCCTCAGAATTGGTTACACAGATATTTCCATTTTCTATATTTTCAAATACAGATCTTATGCTATTAATGGTAGTTTCTTGAGTATCAGGTAAAGAAACACTTGTTGAAAAATCTTCTAGATTTTTAATAAACTTAACAGAAGGATCTTGAGTAGATTTGCTAATTAATGTGTAATTTTTTGGTTGATTGTTTCTAGTATATGGTGTGTAAATTATTGTTCTTAGATTTACTTGTCCTCTTCTAGAAACATTATCCCAATCAACAGCATAACTACTACTTGCAGGTTCATCTAATCTAGACATTCTATCTGAAAAAGCAACAAATCTTGCTTGAGTAGTATCTCCTGAAAAATCTGTGTGATCTCCAAACCCTGTCCAAAACAATAAATTGTTTTGACCATATACTGGTTGATCATAGTTATCTGTTTTATCAATTAATTGATAATAAGCACTAAATGGTCTAACAATGTCTTTTCTAACATTCATTAATACAGGTGTAGCAACACTAGGTGAAAACACCATATTAAAGTTATTAGAGTTTATTTGATCTCTATAGATTGCTAGAACATTACCTCTACTCTCAACATCACTATTTGTTTTATAAAAATCTGTTTCTCTTGTAACAAAAATATATCTTAAAGGATTAGAGCCATTATCTTGTTTTGTTAAAATATTTAAACCAGCCACATCAGTAATAAGTATCTCATCACCAACATAAGAAAGACCATAGTTCTGTCTATCATACCCTGATGAATTAAGACCAGTAAATCCATTAAATGGCAATCTATAAAACACACTTTGATGATCAGGCCCTCTTAGATATTCAAAGCTTACTGTTGCATTAAGATCTACAGCCCCAGTAACATTTTTCATTTTCCATTCAGAGTTGTTAAAGAACAAATCTATTCTTACTCTATATAATCCTGGAGTAGAAATATTAACTCCTGAGGTGTCTGTAGAATATCTTAATATAAACTCTAAATTATCTTTAAACAAAGGAGACAAATAATCATCAGTATATAGAGAACCAGGATTTGCTAAAAATGCAAACTCACTAACACCAATTCCTTGATCCTTTGATGCTTTTCCTCCATATGCTCTATCAAATGCATCTTTAAAACTTTGATTATAATTGTCTGTCATTAAATAAGCATCAAAAGTTAATGTGTTTTTAAGTAATTGAACATCCTCTTGATTCCAATTAGATTGTACAATAGAACCATAAACTGATTCATTAAACCAATAATCTATAAAATCAATTCCAGCTATATTTGCTGATGTTGCTGGTATTTGACAAACGTTATTTGGAACATATTCTTGAATGGATAAATCTAAATTGCTATTAAAAGTGTTTTGCACTCCATTAACAAACTCTAAAACATTAACTCCTTCTCTTGGAGAGACTTCAAAAGAAATATTAAGAGGATGGCTTCCTTCTAACACAGCATCTTCTGTTCCATAAATAAATATAACTTCAGTAGTATCATCATCCCCAACAGGCGTTATTGTTACAGGAACAATATTTGTTCCTGGTTGATCAATATCAAACACATGCCATTCTGGTTCTACACCTTGACATGAAATCAAATTAGTTCCAGAAAAACAACCAAGCAGCTCAATTTTTGAAAGTGTTTGATCGCCTAAATTTATTGAAAGATTACCGGATAAAGATAAAGCAGTTCTATTTTGAACAGATGCTCTTATTGCTAAAAGACCATCTCTTTGACCTATATTTACTTCATTAATACCAATCTTGTTTACTGGTAGCTCTACCTCATAAGCTTGAGGTGTAGCATTAACACTATAGGTGCCATCTAGCAACTCATCTGATAATTGTTGAGTAGATTTAGGACAGGAAATATTTGCTCTATTATTATTTAAAACATCTTCTGCTTTTTTTATTCTATTTAATATCTCTTGAGACAATTGTGTTGCATCACAATAAGTGTTTGCACATTTATTTAAATCATCAAAACTCCAAGCCCAATCCAGTGCTATCTTTGGCACCATTCCTGGACCGGTGTCTCCTAATTTTCCAGTATCGGTCATACATTTAACTATTTCTTGATCTGTTGTTATTTTTGGTTCTTTTTCATAAGCATAAATAGCAAATCTAAATTTACCAATGTCCTCTGCACCAACAAAAGCAGGATCTATTTCTTCTAATGAATCATCTAAGGTTGGATAGAATTCTATTTCTTTATATATTTGATCTCCATTTTCTAATCTTTCATAGATTTCACTCTCTTCTGGAACTGTAAACTGTATTGGTTTTTTACCTGCTTGTTCTGGCCAAATGGTTTCATTATATCTACATTCAACATAATTATTATATGTAACTTTTATTTGTTTTCTACCAAAATTCCAACCACCATCACAATTAATTTTTGAAATATAACCATCTACTAAATTTCCTTCTAATCTTAAATTACTACAATTTCTAGGATCAGAAACATATGAAACATCAGCATTTCCTAAAACTAAATTAGAACCAGTACACAAATCTAAAACTTCTGAAAACACTCTGTCTTTTATTAATTTGCCTTTAATTTCTTTTGAAATATTATATATCTTTTTATATCTCATTGCTTGAATATCCCATATAGAAATAAAAGCTATTTCAGCATCACTTGAATCAAGAGAAATTGTTTTTGTTTTCTCTTGGTTTTCTGAAATATTTAAAAGATCTGTATATATAAATGGTGTTTGATTTGTTAATTTTTCAGTAAAATTATTACTAAAAGTAGATAATAATCTATCAATAGCAGCAGTTGCAGGAGAAACTATAAAAACCCAATCATTTGTAAATCTTTTATAGGCATCATTAGTAAAAGTTGTTCTATCATAAGTAACAAATTTAATATTATCATATTTTGAATTAAAATACGGAAAAAGATTAGACATATAATTACTAAAACCATCATCTGCTAATGTGGTGGCATAATCCCAAGCACTATCATCTATATCTTTATTTAGTAAATTAACAGTTGGGCTTCTATAAACTTGATCATCATATCTAGAAACTTCAATAAACGGATCTTGCATATATAAAAAATGCTGAACATTAATCTTTAATTTCTTTTCAACAGTAGCACCAGATATTGGAAGACCTTGAACACTTAATGGTTTTATTTTTGCTAAAATAACATAACCACCAGGAACAGAAGGTTTGACAATTCCAACTTCTTGAGAGGTTTCACCAATATTAAATGAAACTTTGTTTTGATAAGATCCACTCATATTTGTATAATTTAAACCTTGACACCCCGCATACTCTTTATTTTCTCCACAAAAGAAAACCTCAAATCTCGCCTTATCAGAACAATTGTTTTTTATGATTAGTGTTTTTGGATCACCCATATCGTCTATTATTTTTTCTGAAGGAATAATTAATTGATTATTTATTTTTTTACCATCATCAAAAAACTCAATACAATCAGCAATATTTAAAACAGAAATATCTGTTTTTAATGCAAGTTCTTTAGCTTTATTTACATAACTTAAGCCGTTGTTTGTTTCTACTTGAGCATTAATATAAATGTTTGATTTTATGTCTGCAAAATTAGCACCATAAGAATTATATCTTAAAGTCACACTATATTCTTTTCTTGGTTCAACACCAGTTATTATTGTTTGATAAGATCCTTCAGACAAAGTTATGCTTTTATCTTCTATCCTTAAAGTATAAGCACCATACCTATCTCCTTCCTGAGACATCTTTGCTCTAATGTTCTTTAAGGAGATGTGTTGTTCATCATTTCCTTTAGCAACACAGTTGTTAAGGAGTGTAAAAGTAATTTCTTGTTGACCATTTCCAGTAATTATACTCTCCCAAGTTTCAGGAGCTCCCTGAATTATTAAACAATCATCAACATCAACACCTTCTCCAACAGATAATTTAACATTTATTGGTATTTCAAAATTATAATTAGAACTTGAACCAACTTTTGATACTCTTGCAGAGATTGAACCAACAACCTCAACAGGTTCAAAAAGATCTATAATGGCATTTGAAAATGGACTTGCTCTTATATTTAATTCTTTTTCTCCATTTGCTGGTATTACAAAAGAATTATTTGTTACTTGTGAATTAAGATGTTTTAGAGTTTGAGAAAGATTAACAAATGAAGAATTACTAAAAGAAAGATCTGTATCTAAAAAAGATTTTAAAACAAGATCAAATTCTGTTTTGTTTTTTAAAGTTATTTTTTCAATCTCTCCTTCAAGTTCTGTTTTATGAATATTAATCTCTAAAGGGTTTTCTAAAGTTATTAAGGTATTATTTTTTCTGGCTTCAACAACATCTTCAGAAACAACAATCTCTACAGGTGTTGCATAATACATAGCTTTTTGAACTTCTATTATTATTTTTTCATTAACATATAATGAAGGCATATTTATTTGAACCATTCCTTCTTGGTTTGTTCTATAGGTTCCAGATGTTATGGTGTTAGTGTTATTTCCTATTTTTTGATAAATATTAACAATACCATCAACAACAGGATTTCCTTCTGTATCTCTTGTAGAAACAGTTAGAACAAAGGGGGTGTTTGGAACAATATTTAAAGGCTCATAAGAAATATTAAATTGATATTGATTACTTACCCCAAAAGTTATTGGCTTATCATAAACAATTGCTTGATCAGCTAATATTCTATGATTTAATTTTGTTGTACCTATTGATATTGGAGTAATATTAAGATCTATATTCTGAGAATCATAAACATTTATTTGAGGGATAGATAAATAATCAGCATCATCTGGAATCTTATGTCTTGGAGAGGATTGTTCTCCTCTTGTTTGATTAATCAATCCTGATAAAGAATATCTTTTTATGTCAATTGCTTGAGCCATTATCTCAAGATCATCAGAACTACTTTCTGTATTTTTTATACTAAATCTTGCTTGAGAATAGGTGTTGTTTTCTGCATTTGTTATGGTGTACTCTAATCTATAGTTATTATTAACCATAGTAGAAACATTTAAAGAAGAAGTTAGATCTTCAGATATATTTTCAGAAAGATCAAGTATCTGTCCAGAGATACAAAAACTATCATCACAAAGTTGCTCTGCATCAATATAATAAATCTCCTGCTCTCTAAAAGTAGTGTCCTCTAAAGAATATCCAAAGTAAAACATTGGAACAGCATCTCCTCTATTAGCAGAAGATACTTGCATAGGAATAGTTACTTCATAAACACCATTAGGCATAGATTGATAATTAACCTTAACATACTTTGCAGGAGAGCCTTGTGGAAGTGGGGATCCATTTTCGGATTCGTAGTAAGTTACTTGTCCAAGATTTTGTGTAACTGATCTAATAAACACAAAATCATCATTAACATTTTCCGCACCACCAACAATAAAATTTAATCCAAAATTAACATTACTTGCGTTATTTGGAGAAACCACCCTAAATTTAAAATTATATTGTTTGTTTTGTGTAAGTGAGTCTACTAAACTATCGCTTGCAAGATCATAAACACCTAGATAATCAATTATTGGTAAAGTGTTTTCTTGTGATCTATAAAGCATGATTTCTTTGGATGTTGTTTGGTTTTTTATTATTGGTAATAAATTAGTATAATAATCTAAATATCCTTCTTTACTTATTTTTAGATAAACAATTTTATCTGCTTTTAACTCTCTTGAATAAGTTCCAGTAGCACTAGCAGTATCAGAACCAATTATGGTGCCATCAGAGTTATAGATTGTTATTTGTGCATCTGCCACAGGATCTGTGTAGTTGTTTTTTATATTAATATTTATAGTACCATTACCAATAACAACATTTACAGATCTATTTGTGTCTGTTGGTGGCAAGTGATTAAAGTTTTCTGAAGATCCATCCACAACAGATTTTCTTAGTTTTATAAAATAGTTTCCTTTTGGAACATCTCTAAATGTTGCAGAGCCATTAAGATCTGTTAAGATTGGGTCAAATCTAGCATCAATAAATCCTGTATTAGCATCATAAACTAAAAGTGTTGCTCTTGAGACAAAAAGATCATCTTCATCTCTTGCAACAATATTTATATTTGAGACATTACTTTCTGTTATTGGTTCTAAAAAAATATTATATTCATTAACATTAGGAGAAATAACTCTAGAAGTATTAATATATTTTTTAGCAGTAACAACAATAGTGTAACTTTTATTTTCCTCAATATTAAAACTCACTCCACCAGGAGCATATGCTCTAACATCTTTTGTAAGATTACCATCTTCTAAGATCTTTACAATAACTTCTTCTTCTAGATCTATAATTTCTGAAGAGGTTAAAAGATCTTTTACAATTACTATTATTTCTTTTGTAACTATGTTACTATCAATTTCATCTCCAAGATTTGGATTATCATTATTACCTGTTGCTAAAACTTGTACAACAGCTTCTGTTAATTTATCTTTTTCTATAGTTATTCTCTGATCTGTTGATTGATAATTTCCTCTTATATCATTAATTGAGACTATATATTCTCCAACTTCAAGATCTTTAAAATAAACAGCACCAAAAGGAGTTTCTTTTGTGGATACTGGGTTTATGGGATCTTCTTCTTTAAATATTCTTACCTCTATTCCATCTAAAATATTTGTTCCACTTTTAACAAAGATCTTTGCTTCTCCACTACCAACAGTTATTTGATCATTAATTTTATTAAGTAATAATTGATTTTGGTTTTCTGAAACTAAAATATTTTGTGCAAAGTATGTGCTTGATGCTGCAGTTGCAACAATTCTTCCACAATTTGCTGGAACTTCAACAGTTATTTGCCCATTCTCTGCTTGTGAAGCTGTAGGATTTATTACTTCATTTGTATTTTCACAAGTAATGGTAAGAGACATATTTTCTTTAATAAGCTCTTTTGTTTGACTATCTAAAAGCATTAAAGTTTTGGAACTGGTACTAGGAAGTTCATAAACTTCAAGTGTTATTTTGTGTTCTAATTGGTTAGGATCAATTGACAACACTTTTCTTTTATATCCTACTTTTTCTAAAAAGAAATCATATGCTTTTTTTGTATCTAATGTAACTATTGTTTTTCCAGTAGAATCTGTTTGTAATTCTAGATCTCTATTTTCTAAAACATCTTTAATTACAAAAGAAAAATCCTCTAGAATATTTCCAGTATCATCAGCAAGCTTTATTACTACTTCATTATAGTCTGCTTTTTCTTTAAATGAAAAAGGATTAAATATTAAAAATAAAATAATTACAACTAGTAAAAAAAATAAAAACAAAGAAGTTAGTGGATTTTTTTTATCTAATGGTTTTGTAATAGATTTTATTGGTATTCTGTTATTTATTTTATCTAAAAAATTTTGATATTTTTCTGAAAAAGTTAAGCCTGCCATAATTAATTACATCCTTAAATATGTATATATAGATATAATTACTAATTATAAAAACATATTTAAAGGTAACTAATTAAAAAAAGTTAAAAAATTAAAAAGAAAAACTAGTTTTTAATACAGGCTTCTGTATCACTATCTAGTTTATTTTCAATAATTATATTTGTTAAGTCATCAGAAATAGATTTAGGATTATAATAAACAGATAATCTACTTGCACTTGGTGAAACACATGCTTTTTTTTCTGAAACTAAGTTATAGATATCTTTTAAAGACTCTATATCATTTATTAAAGCATTTCTAAGTTCAATAGATTCAGATGGTCCATCAAGAGTTGCTGATTGATTAGTTGAAGATCTTTCTGCTAATGTGTAAAAGTATGCTTGATCATCCTTAGAGTCTATTACTAATCTACTAATCCCATCCATTGCTTGACCTGTTTTATAATTTGTTGGTGTGTAGAATATACTATATAACCAAATATTTCCATATCTATTAATCTCTTCCTTTGGCCACTCAACACCATAACTAAAGCCTTGACTTTGTGTGGTTGGTGCTAGTCTTGAATCTGTTGAGACTATATCTCTAGTTCCTAAATATCTTTCAAGCTGAGGCACACCTTCAAAATCTCTACAGTTTGCAAAACCTGTCCAGTATGTTAAAACATCTCCTGTGTTTGCAATTATTCCTCCTTGTTCAGCTGGTGCTCCTAAAGATAATTTATAGAAAGCAAAGGCATCGTTATTAGCATTTGTTACTCTTAGAGCAACTGGTGTTGGTCTTGATGGTATATATTTTAAAGAAATACCGCTTTTTGTTCTCTCAATATCTAAGATCTTTCCTCTACTCTCTCCAGTATTCATGATCTTAAAATCATTTGGACCAAATTCTTTTATGTTAACTGTAGTAATTGGAGTAGATCCAATAAATCCTTCTGTCTCTAAAAAATAACTACCAATTTGAGTGGTATCTATTTTTATTTTATCACCTAGATAATCAACACCATACCCCTGTCTAGAGTTAGGAGTATTTATTCCAACAACACCATTAATTGGCATATAATAAACTGGCATATCAATTTCTGGTGCTGAAATTTTATCAAATATTATTTCTATTTTTCCAGTTATGTTTCCAGATTCGTCAAACAATTTCCAAGAATTATCATAATGTATTACTATATCAACAGCATATTTACCAGGTCCTGGAAGACCATCTCTTTCTACATCTCCTACCTTTGTTTTAAAAATGAATTTTTCTGAGTCTAAAAAATATTTGTATAAAGGAGTCATATATTCTAAGACAACATCACTATAAAATTTAGGAGCAACTAAAAACTCTTTTCTATATATTTTATCAAAATCTTCTCTAAAGTCTTGAGTATACCCATCCTGCATTAAGTATGATCTAAACTGTACTAACTCTCTATCTTTTATTTCAGAAACATAGCTAGAAAGACCATAAGCATATCCATCAAGATTAATGGATGTTTTTTCTAAGGTACATGCACTGGTGTCTTGACTAACTAATATTTCTATTTCATTATCTAAGACGTTATCCCCTGTTTCATAATCTACAAAAGTATCATTGAAATTATCTAAAATAACATTAACCTTTAATCTTGAACTTTCTAAAGTTCCTGTTAACATAATCTCTTTAGTTATTGTTGTTTTACTATTTACCAAATGTGAAACAGAAACATTTTCTGTAGTTTGTGAGATCTCTGTTCCAAGTTCTGTTATCTCATCTATTTCTGAAACTGTTAAAACAGCATCTAGTAAAGATTCAGTATTTAACATTGAGTCTGGTTTATTATATTGTCCTTCTAATGTGTAAGTTACAATTAATTTCCTACCATCTATCTTTGCATCTAAATAAGTTAGACCAACATTATTTGTTTTAGAAACAAGTTGTTGAGTTTCAAAGGTTTGTGGACAGATAAAGCCATCAGAATTATTTGCAACAAAAGTATTTATTTCGTTTATCTTATATAATGCTTCTATAGCAAACTGAGTAGAATCACAATAAATGCCATCATTTGTTGGTGTGTTTATTGTATCTATATCTTTTACATCACACCAATTTAGTTTATTTAATTTCGTACCATTAATAGCAGTTATTTCTTTTTGATCAGAAAATTGCCAATCAAGTGCAACTTTTGGCAAAGCAGGGTTACCTGTAGTTCCTAAGATTGTTCCATCTTCAGAAGCACAATCAAAGATCTCAGGATTTATAGTATCATTACCATCTGGAACTCTAGAATTAAATATTAAATTAAATTTTTGAACATTTTTTGGAGATTCTTTTGGTTCTCTATGATCAAATAATTCTTTTTTAAGAGAATCTATTTCATTTACTATAGCATCTTTTAAATAGTCTACTCCAGAAGTAAAAAATGCAGTCCATTTACTGCTACTTATATCTTTAAATTTTATTTTTACATCTACTGGTTGTTTGTTAAATTTTGCTTCCTTGTATTCAATTAATAGTGTTCTATATTCATAAGCATTTTCAATAGTATTATTTGGATCTTCAAATAATAGTGATCTTTTTTGACCAACTACTCTCTCTCTATTAGTATCTAAAACATTTACTTTTTCTGTTCTTTCTCCAAGTCTCATAATTGGATTTTTAGTATTATCTGCAAATGTAGATATTGCTCTAGGAACTATAAAATCAACATCTAAAACATTTTGATCTGTAAGAACAACATTTTCACCAATGTCAATCATTAAAACATCTGAACCACCATAAAAATCATCAGTATCTCCAGATATATTTACTCTATCTGCTGGTAGTTCCATTTTTATGGTTTCATTAAGTTTGGAGTAGGTATTAAACCCAGAAAGAACACCACCAATAACACCATGTAAAACCGGATTAGCACCAACTAGTTTTCCTATTGTGCCACCAAGAAAGCTTACTCCACTTTCTAGCATTGACATGGTCTCTTTTGCTTTTGAGATTCCATCATCTGCATAAAGGTTTGTAATATTAAACACAACCATCATTATTAAAATTATTCCTAAGATAAATTTTTTATTTGATTTCATTTTTTTTCACATTTTTAATTAATAACTATTTTAAATAGATTATGGGCAAATTTGATCTTTAAGAGAGCTATTTGAAACAAATGTATATTCTGTATTCCCAAGTGTTTGTGAGTCTTCATAACAAACCATATAGTTTTGATTATTTGACACACATTTATAAGCATAAGGATAACCATCTGCTGTTACATATCCTTCTGATTCACAAAATGTTTGGTCTTCTGATTCTGGATCTTGGATAATATCAACACATTTATTGTTTTCAGCATCCCACATGTAACCAATCATACAATCTAC
>CAZPGO010000004.1:0-28596 GCA_964586355.1 uncultured archaeon | reverse complement strand
GGTCAAGAAGGTTCTCATAAACTATTTGTTTATGATAATGAGAATAACAATTTAGAAATAAATGGTTTATCAGAAGGTTATACTCTTGAACCTAACGAGTTATCAGTAAATTTAAATATAAATTTAGGATCTTCTAATAATTGTGAAGACTCCTATTTTGCAAGAATTGAAACCACAAACAATAATCAAACAGTTTTTTCCGTTGCAAAAGAATTTAGTTGGGCTTTTGAAGCACAAGAAACAAATGTACCACATCCTGCACAAATACTATCAGTAATTGCAGACTCTGCAGATTGTGTTGGTGATGCTGGTGCTATTACTGTTCATTGGAGACCATTAGGTCAAGAAGGTTCTCATAAACTATTTGTTTATGATAATGAGAATAACAATTTAGAAATAAATGGTTTATCAGAAGGTTATACTCTTGAACCTAACGAATTATCAGTAAATTTAAATATAAATTTAGGCTCTTCTAATAATTGTGGAGACTCCTATTTTGTAAGAATTGAAACCACAAACAATAATCAAACAGTTTTTTCCGTTGCAAAAGAATTTAGTTGGGCTTTTGAAGATACTTCTTCGTTAGATACATCAGATGTAGAAGCATTAAAAAATAAAATAACATATAAACTAGATATTCCCTGTGCAATAGATAGAACACAAATAATTATTCCAAATCCAACAGATCCAAACTTTGATGGACAATATAAAGCAAGATGTAATTCTAATGCTTTCTTTGATGAATTAACAGGTGTTTATCATTTTAAAAGAAATGAAGGATATTATCTAAATTTAGAAATAACAAACGACACCATTCAAAAAGAAATAGATCTGTCTCAAATAGAATCAGTTGATTTAGAGTTCTATAAAAATAATGATGAAGTTGCTTGTTTTTCTAGAAAAATGGACTCTGTTTATAATGAACAAAATAAATATGTTTCAAAAATAACTTATGTACAACCAAACGAATCAAGAGAATTTGCACAAGAAAATATGGATGGTTTTGTTGCTTCTTGTGGTATTAATACCCCAATATATTTTAAAGTAATAATTAATCTAGATAATGGAGAAAGATTAATTGCTCAAAATACAGGTCTAATAAAACAAATAATAATAGACTCAGATAATTCAAATCAAATCGCACAAGCAAACAGAAATAAAGAACAAAATAAAGATCTAGAGCAAAAAAGAGAATTAACAAGTAATCAAAAACCAGTATCTGATTTAGAAGAACCAATGACTATACAAGCAATTAGTCAAAATAAACCAGAATCACAATTAGTAACAAAAACAGCACAAATAAGAAAAGAAAATAACTCAGAAATGGTCTTAAATGTTGGAAATTCAGAAAAGAAAATAATGCCTATTGAAAAAATACTTCAAGAAAAGAAGATAAATTCCAAAAAAATTGTTGGAGAAATAGTTTTGGATGCCAATTCTAGTAATCCAGAATATGTGTTTGAAGTTAAAGAAAGAAAAAAAATATTCGGATTTATTCCAAACCCTTTTGCTAAAGAAAAAATTGTTCAAAAAAGAATTTCTGCTACTTTAGAAATTAATGAATAGTTTTTTTTTCTTTATTTTTTTTTAATAATTAACTTTAAATATATACTTATAATATATATTATTGAACAAATATGCAAAAAAAGATACTAATAATATTATCATTTCTATTTTTTATTAATTATGTTTGTGCATATAATATTGTGTCCCAAAATACAGAAATAACACATGATCGACGTGATATTTATAGGATCAGTGATCAACTGGTTATAACAGACATAAACACAACAAAATTAGAGCTACCAATGGTTGCAAGTTATGATCTAATTATAAAAATAAACAATCAAAAATATTCTAATATTTCTTATACTACTAATCTATTAACAATAAACTTAGAGCCAAACATATCAAAGATAAATTTAGAAATTATATATCTAACTGATTATTATACTAGTAAAACAAATGGTCTTTGGAATATTAATTATAATTCAAGATATTTAGAAAAAATAAATAAAATAACTTTAACACTTCCAAAAGACGCACAAATAAAAGATCTGACAAATATATCTTCTGCTAGAGTTGTTAATGGTCAAATGGTTGTTACTTTGTCAGATATTTCAAATGTTTTTATTAGTTATAGTTTAATCTCTTTTAAGAAAAACAATTATTATTATTTGTTATTACTACTTTTAATAATTCCAATCTATTTATTATTAAAAAAAAAGAAAAAACCAAAAAAATTATACAAAAAAGAAGATTCATTATTACTTGGGCTAAACGAAAATGAGCAAAAAATAGTTAAGTTATTATTAGATCAAAAAGATGGTCTAACCCAAAAACAGATCTCCTTAAAGCTATTTTTACCAAAAGGTACAGTTTCAAGAAATATTACAAAACTTGTGGATAAAGGGTATTTAGAGATAAAAAAATATGGGGTTAGTAATAAGGTGTTTTTAGGAGAGGTTTTTAAGAAAAATTAAATATATTTATATAGATTTATTCTCCTAGATATATTATAATTTAGATCTTTTTTAAAGAAAGTGCAGAGGTGGCGGAGTGGTCAAACGCGCTAGCCTGCTAAGCTAGAGTCTTACGACTACATGGGTTCGAATCCCATCCTCTGCGTTTCAGCTCGTTTCTGTATTTTGGAAACTCACTCCCAATCTGTGTTTTACCAACAACCAAATTCTAGAAAACTAGATCCTTTTTTTATTCTCCGTATTTTTATAAATAGTAATAGAGAATAATTTTTCTTGCACAAACAAAATTAGTTTTACTTTCAAAAATAATAGATTCTGTTTAGATCTTTTTCTTATATTAAAAAAAAAGAAAAAAATTTCAAATTAATTTGTTTCTTATTCAAATAATTTTAAAATTAATATTTAAACAAAAACCATTAATTTTTTTAAAAACGAAAAAAATATGACTTAACAAAGCAATCTTCTGGACAACTCAGGGGTGTTTCTCCTATCTGGTAATCACAAAAACTATCTCCACACCACCGTGGATAGATATCTACTGCTTTAAATTCTAAGATATTTTTTGCTTCATTGTGTTCTTTTTTTAATGTAGATGCATGATCTAAAAATACTATTGACCCCAGTATTAAAGCCATAGCTACTACAAGACAGGTTTTTTTCATTTGTTTTTCCTCCGCTGTTATGTTTTTTTTCTTTTAAGATTTATAGGCACAGATATTTAGTATATATAGAGAGTTTTTCAACTAAAAAAATTGTGTTTTTATCTTAAACGATATTTTTTTAAAAAAGTAAATAAATAGAAGATCTAATCTATTAAATATATTATCTGTTTGATAAATTTAAAATCTAGAGAAAGAATAATTGAAAAAAAAACCATTCTCTATCTTTATAAAATTAATTCAAGTGATTATTAAAAAAATAAGATTTCTAGAAAAAACTTGTTTTTTTTAAGATCTTTTCTAGAATATTTTTAAATTCTTAAAGAATTGATCAATATTTAAAAATACTCTATTTTATAAAAAGTTTGTATTTTATATATAATATTCTCCTTTTGTTTTAATAAATGCAGATCTGCATTTTGGTTTTATAAAAATTATGATAATCATGAGTAAGTTAATAATAGATAAGCAAAAACTATTTCAAAATATTTCTGCCTTAAATGAATATTTAGCACAAAAAAATATAAAATGGACTTTGGTTACTAAACTATTGTCTGGAAATAAAGTTGTTTTGGAAGAAATATTAAATAAACCACTAATAAAAAAACTTAATTCTATAGGAGATTCTAGAATTACAAATTTAAAAATTATAAAAAAAATAAATCCAAAAATAGTTACTATGTATATTAAACCACCAGCAATGAAATATGCAAAAACTATTATAAAATATGCTGATATTTCTTTAAATACTTCTCTAAAAACCATAAAAAAATTAAATGAAGAAGCAAAATTGCAAAACAAAATTCATAAAATAATAATTATGATCGAGCTTGGTGAACTTAGAGAAGGGGTTATTAAAGAAAACTTGTTAGATTTTTATTCTCAGTGTTTTAATTTAAGTAACATAAATGTAATAGGTATTGGTGCAAATCTTGGTTGTATGTATGGTGTTGAGCCCACCATTAAGAAAATGAAACTATTATCAGATTATAAAAAAAAGATTGAAAAGAAGTTTAATAAAAAACTAAAATTTATTTCTGGTGGTAGCTCTATTAATTTATCTTTATTAGAAAAAGGTTTTCCAAAAAGCATTAATCATTTAAGAATTGGTGAATCTGCTTTTTTAGGAACAGATCCTATAACTGGCAAAAAATACAAAGATCTAAACACCGATGTTTTTAAATATCAAGCAAATATAATTGAATTAAAGAAAAAAAGGTCAAAACCAGATGGCAAAATAGGTTCTGCTAATATAGGGCATACATCTAATAAATTTTCAAAAACAGAAACCTATAGAGCAATTGTTGATTTTGGTATTTTAGATGTTGATGCCGAAAAATTAAAACCAAAATCCAAAAACATTTTTTTTATAGGTACAACTTCTGACATGAGTGTTTATGATCTAAAGAAAAATACAATTATAAATGGGAAGAAAAAAGAAGTAGGTTCAACCATAGAATTTATCCCAAACTATATGGCTGTTGCAAAATTGTTTTTATCTAAGTATACTGAAATTGAAATAAAGTAATTTTATACAAGTAATTTTTATTTTGTTCTTTGTATATTTGTGTTATTTTAATAGAAACAAAGTAAGTTTTTTTTATAATTGTGTTTTGTCTATAAAAGTAATTTTTATTAAAAGGTATAAATAATGATTTCTTATGCAATCTACAGAAATAATCAAAAATCAAGAAATAAATAATATATTTACAAAAAAATTAAACAAGAAACCAAAAAAGATCTCCAAAGTAGAGGTTGGTTTTTCTACTGATGTATATAATATAGATAATAAATATATTCTTAGAATAAATAAACTAGGCAAAATCTCAGACAACTGTTTTAAGAAAGCATATTTTTTATATGATTTTTTTAAAGATAAGATCCCTTGTCCAGAGGTGTTAGTTTTTGATGATTCTTATAAGATTATTCCTTACACTTATGGGATTTATAAAATGATAAAAGGAAATAATCTGGCATATGTTTGGCATACCTATACAGATAAAGAAAAAGAACAAATAATAAAACAGATCTGTGATAAATTATTAATACCCCTTTATAAAACAAAATATTCCCGAAAATTTAAAATTTTTAAAGAAGCAAGATATAGTTTAAATCCAAATGTTGATTGGTATGATACTATTTATAATGAAATTATTTTTAATTTATTTGATCTAAAAGAAAAAAAATTACTAGATAATAAAAAAATTAAAAAAATAGAAAACTTTATATCAAAATATCACCCTCTTTTTAAAGAAGCAAAAATTTTTCTAACCTTTTGGGATCTACATTTTAATAATATGATTGTGAAAAATAAAAAGGTGGTGGGTTTTATTGATTTTGATGCAATTGTTTATGCTTCTTTAGATAATCCTCTAGCAGTTGTAAAAAGAATGATGATTCAACCCAAAGCCTATGTTTCAAAAGACTTTTCTAAAAATATTAAGTTTAGGGACTATAATAATTTACTTATTTGGTATAAAAAATATTTTCCAGAAATGTTTGATTTTAAAGATCTAGACAAAAGATTGGATTTTTATTTATTATCTTCTTATTTAAAACACTATGAGATATTTGCAAAATCTCAGGATTTGGATAAAAGAATAGAGGAGATCATTTAGATTTTTTCAGAAAACTATATAATGTTTTTTATTGTTAAATATATAGATCAATTATGAAAAAAAACACAAAAATTATTATAGGAATAGTAATATTGTTATTAATTGCTGCAATTTTAGCAATACTTACAAAAAATAAGATAACAAGCTTTGAAGAATGTGTTTTGGCTGGTAACCCTGTACTAGAAACATACCCCGAACAATGTATGACATCAGAGGGAGAGATCTTTACAAACCCAAACCAAAAACCATTAACAGAGCCTTTAGATAATAACACTACAGACACTAATTCTCCAGAGATTTATGCTTGCCAGGCACCAGAAGAGTGTGTTCCAATGCCTGGTTGTCATCCAATAGAGTGTATAAATAAAGAATATGAAAGCCTATTTATTCAACCAGATTTTTGCACCATGGAATATAGATATGATGCAGCATATTCTCCAGAAGATTGTTTTTGTGAGAACAATGTTTGTGTAAATTTAAATCTAAATAGAACTTTTGAGGATATTGAAAGTATAGAAACAGATAAAAACCAATCTAGCGAATCAGAAGCACTAAACTGCCCAGATGTTTGTACTTTAGTTTGGGAAATTAAAGAAGATGGTTGTTTTTTTAATGAGTGCGGTAGTGGTTGTGGTGCTGATTATGTAACTACTTTTAACACAGAAGAAGAATGTTTATTAACCTTAGAATATAATACCTCTTATTCAAAATAGTACTCAAATAATGGATCTCTTCCTTGTTCTTTTAATATTTCTTTTTCCATTTTTGTAAGTTTTATGTTGTTATGTATTTTTAAAAAAATGCCCACTCTTTTATTGTGCTCGTTTTTAGAAATAATTCCGTTCTTTTCTAAAATTCTCAAAGCATCTAAAATGTCTTTTAGTGCTTGTTTTTTTAGTCTTATTGGTTTAAATTTTCTTCTTTTATTTGGGTTTTTAAGATCTGATATTTCTATATTAGTTAATTCTTTTTCTTCTACTAGGTTTTCAATAATTGTTTCTATAGCATTAAATTCAATTTGAAGAAAATCTTTTTGTTTTCTTAGATGTTCTAATTCTATTAATAAGTTTTTATTTTTAGGATCTCTTTGAAGTTTTTTTAGAACTGTATTTATTTTAACACTAAGAGATTCAATTTTATCTTGTAAACCAAACACTTTTGATCTGTTTTTGGATAATTTTCTATCCATTTCAACAACTTTTTTTTTAAGAGCCTCCAGATTTTTTGCTCTTATTTGAGTAATAATTCTTTTAAGTTTTTGAGCACTTTCTTCTGTTAAAATATGTCTTATTTTGCTTTTATTTGGTTTTTTTGCACTGAATTTAGAAAAACTATATTTCCCTTTTTCATATTTTAGATCTATTCTTTTATTTGGCATAAATACTCAAATTTAGTTTATATTTTTTATTTTGATTATGTTATAAAAATATAATATTTTATATTTATAAAGGTTTCTATAATTAATATAGATTAAGATATATTTAAAGAGGGTAATATATGCCACCAAGACCAATGCCAAAAACAAGGCAACCAATTCAGAGAAAGCCTATAAGAAGGCCAATAACTGAAAGAAAGCCAATTTATGAAAAAAAGAAGCCTTTGTTTGAAAGAAAGCCTATTTATGAGAAGAAACCTTTACTAGAAAAAAGGAAAGCCTCAAAACTAAAAGAAATATTTGGTTTTTTAAAGAAGGTTAAGGAAGATCAAGAAGAAGAAGAAAAGATTAAACAGTTGGCAAAAAGTATGTTTGCTTCTAGCTATGTGAATGGGTTATTATCAAAAGGATATTCTTTATCTAAATTAGTCTCATTAGGTTTTAGTGTGTCAGCTTTATTAAAAGCAGAAATATCTCCTTTAGATCTTAGAAAATCAGGAGTTACTTTAAGAGATTTTGTTAAAGAAAATGTGAATCCTAGAATCTATAGAGAAGCAAGATATACCCCTAGAGATCTTAAGGACTTTGGAGTTTCTACTAAAGAGATCGTTCTTGCTGGATATTCTGTTAAGGAACTAAAATATTATAAAATTATATAAAATGGGTGTGTGAATAATATGTTTAAGAAAAAAAAAGATTCAAATGAATTAATAAATGATGCATTATATGTCTCTGATGGTATTCCTTTACCAGAAGAAGAAGATCTAAGATCTAAAAAAGTAAAAGTAGTAAGAGAAGAGAAAGTTAAAAGACCTAGAAAGAAAGCAGGTTTTTTTAGTAAATTTTTTAGACCTAAGTTTAGAAAAGGGAAAGGATTAGATGGCTTCTAAAATTGAACAGAGTCCTAAAGTTACAAATAAACAAATTGAAAAAATTTTTGTAAAAAAAATAAATATTAAACCAAAATCTATTTCAAAAATAAATATTGGTTTTTCTTCTTATATTTATAATATAGATAATAAATATA
Source organism: uncultured archaeon (assembly GCA_964586355.1). GTDB lineage: Archaea > Iainarchaeota > Iainarchaeia > Iainarchaeales > CSSED10-239 > JAKQTP01. The sequence goes on along the minus strand of CAZPGO010000004.1, from coordinate 20,434 downwards.
TCTTTAAAATAAGAAAAGATATTAGTGAAATATGTTTTGAAAAAGGGTATTTTTTATTAGATTTTTTTAAAAATAAATTGCCTTGCCCCAAAAAACTGGTATTTGATAATTCCAATAAAATTATTCCTTATGATTATGGAATACATAAAATGATAGAGGGAGATAATCTTTTTGCGGTTTGGCAGACCTATACAGATAAGGAAAGAGAGCAAATTATTAAACAGATCTGTATTTTTTTAAAAATTTTTATAAGTACTAAATATAATAAAAGCTTTAATAATTTTAATTTAGATAAAAATACTAATTGGAAAAAACACATAGAAAATAAATTCAGATCAAAAATAGAGATTGTAAAAGAAAAAAAATTGCTTTCTAAATCAGAAGTCACAAAACTAACTAATTTTTTAAATAAAAATATAGATCTATTAGATGAAAACAGAATAGTGTTAATACATAGCGATTTACACTTTGATAATTTTTTAGTTAAGAATAAAAAAATTGTTGGTGTTCTAGATTTTGATTCAGTTAGCTACAAATCTATAGATTATCCTCTTCATATTATTAAAAGAATGGAAGTTGAGCCAAAAGCTTATTTTTCAGAAACTAGAGAAAAGTATATACGATTGAAAGATTATAAAAAGATAAGAGGTTGGTATAAAAAATATTTTCCAGAAATGTTTGCTTTTAAGAAAATTAATACCAGAGTTGATATTTATTTATTAGAAAGAAGACTAAAATTTCTTATATTATATCCAAGATCAAAAAATTGTTATAAACAATTAATTCGTATTTTAAATAAATATTAAATATTTTTAATTATGGAAACTCTATATTTATAAACTCTTTTTATCAATAAATATATTGTAGATTACAAAAAATATAATGCTGGGGTTCCCGAGCGGTCAAAGGGGCCAGACTCAAGATCTGGTGCTTAGTGCTTCGCAGGTTCGAATCCTGCCCTCAGCATAACCGGTTACGCTCTTGTTAACGCGCAATATACCCTTTTTCAGAAAAAGGTTAAATAAAAACGAAATAAAAAGAAAGCCTAGGAAAAGAAATAACCGGTTACGCTCTTGTTAACGTGCAATATAAACTTTTTCAGAAAAAGTTTAATCAAAAACGAGATAGAAAGAAAGCAAGAGGATAAGAAATTTTAAGATATGTTTTATTTGTCTTTAAGTTTTTTTTCTAGTTCTTTATAATATTTTAAACTTAGTTTTCTTATGTCTTTTAATATTGGAATATAAACACCTCTATCTTCTAATAAATTCAATCTTTTTTCAAACCAAGTAATCCAAACATCATTTCCTGATTTTTCAGTTTGGTATATTATTTCATTAAGAATTATTTCCCAATTAGGTATATATTTGTCAGCTAAAGAATAACAATCATCTATATCTCCATCTCTATCTGTTATACTTTTAAATACAAGAATATCTTCTAATGAACAAGCAAATAATCTAATATTTTTATATTCTTTAATTAATTTTGCTCTTTTTATCATATTTTCACTAAGGAAAAGGTTATTGCACACGATCTTATTGAAAATATCAAATCTATAATTATTTTTGATAAGTATATTTTCTAAATTTAGCTTACAATATTCTTTTGTTGCTTTTTCTATTTTAAAATCCTGTTTTTTTAATATTTTAATAAATAGATCATACTCCTCTTTTGAGTTAACTATTAAATCTATATCTTTTGTTCCTTGTTTTAATTATTATAAAGAAGAACAGCTCAACCAATAAGATATATATTTATCTTTTTTGTAATCTTTTTGTCAATATTTTTAAATGCGTCAAATATTTGAGAAAAATTAGTTATATTTTGTTCCATAATATCACATATTTATATCATATATTCTTGCTTTCTCTTTAATCTCTTTTAGTGGAGGGTATCTATCAATTTTTTCTCCAGAAAAGATCTTGTTTAGATTGTCTAGTATTTCGTGGTTTATGTCTTTAAACCCAGCTTTATATTTATAATAAAACAAAGCAAGATACAATATATCCCTAAACTCTTTTGTTTTATCCACAATTGCCAATGTGTGTTTTAATATCTCTTGTTTAGTTAGTTCCTTTTTAGGAAAGTAATAAAAATTTTCAAGAGTGTAAATAAGTAAATTATAATCCTTAAATGCAGAAAAAGAAGTTAATGTTGCATTATCTAATTTTTCTTTAGTTGAAAAGACAATTTCTTTTTCATTTTTAAAATAAATTGTTGAATTAACTGGTATTCTTTTATCATAAGAATAATAAAATATTTGATATTCTTTTAAAAATTCATATAATTCAGGATACACATATTGATTTATTTGATATTCTCTTTTTTCTTTTATTAATATTGATGCATAATATGCTGTTTTTACAAATTTTGTGACAAAAGTACTGCCTAGTTTTGTTTTATTACATATTTCTTTTATTGTTGATTTTTCTAAAAGATTAATTAAGATTAATATTTGAGAACCTGCTAAGAATTCTGGTATTTTTGGATTCTTTAACAGATTATTTAGAAGAAAAGCTGGTTTTGCTTTTGTTAGTGTATACCCCGTTTTTTTCTTAGTAATTAATTCTTTATCTGCAAGTTCTTTTAATATTCTGTAGATTTGGCTTTTAGTTCTTTTTAGGTTTTCACTTATAGATACAACATCTCCATTTCCTGAGCCAATATCCCTTAAAACCAATAACTCTGATTTTGTAAAAGTTTTAACCATAAATACACTTTGGTGCGAAAAGTATTTAAATATGTCGCATTTAAGTGTATTTTTAATAAGGTGTATTAAATACAACTTTTAACTAAAAATACCTTTAAATAAAGTAAGTATCTAATATTTATTGAACGGTGATCTTAATGGCAAAAACAATAAAAGAACTAGAAAAATCAATACTTAAATTTGAAAAAGATAGAGAATGGAGTAAATATCATAGTACTAAAGATCTTGCTATAGGAATAGTGACAGAAGGTTGTGAATTGTTAGAGTTGTTTAGATCAAAAACAAATGAAGAAATAGCAGAAATGTTAAAAAATCCAAAAAAAAGAGAAATGATAGAGGATGAATTAGCAGACACTTTTGGATATCTTTTATTATTTTCTAGTAAAAATAAAATAGATCTAGAAAAAGCATTTTACAAAAAATTAAAAAAAACAGAAGCAAAATATCCTATTGAGAAATATAAGGGTCATTGGGAAAAACCAGGTAGAGAATGAATATTTTTTTTTTGATAAAATAATTAAAAATAGGTAAATTAAAAATGACAAATCTTCAATTTCAAGTTAATGAGGAATCAGATATCAATATATGGTTGAGATTTTTAAAATCAAATAAAGCTACTTATGGTTTAAACTTTTTAGAATTATTACCAAAGGAATTTTTATCCAAATTATTAAATAAATCAGAAAAAGAACAAAAAGAAATTATATTAGAACATATTAAACAATATTATACAGAAGAAAATCTAAATAAATTTAGAATAGATTCTTATAATAAAATTAAAGATAAATTTGATCTAATTATTGAAAGATTAGAACAAATACATAATAAAAAGTTACCTGTAAAAAGAATTATTGTCAAATATACCACATTTACTGCTTGTCCGTATATTTATCAAGGAAAAAAAAGTCAAACTTATGGCTTGTATTTGAATAATTTAGTTATAGAAAATAATATACAGATAATGGTATTTAGTCATGAAGTAATACATCTTTTTTTTCATTATTATTTTGAGGATTATTGTTTAGATAAAGGTTTGTCTAAAAATCAAACTAGTGATTTAAAAGAAGCAATTACTGTACTTTTAAATTTAGAATTAAAAGATATAATTGAAATAGAAGATAAAGGATATTTAGACCATATTTCTCTTCGCCAAGTCATTTCAGAAATTTGGCAAAGCCAACCAAAAGATAAAGATTTTTTGCAACTTTTAGATAATGTTATAAAAATAATGAAAGAAGAACAAATAGAAGAATTAGATTTAAATGGAAATGTTATAGCAATCCATCCAAAATCAGAACTAAAAAAAAGAATGTTTATTCATAGATGTTCTTTAATTATACCAAGAACCTTTAACAACAAATTTTTATTATCAAAAAGATCTAAAAAACAACAACCATTTCCAGACACCTGGATTTGTTGTGTTGGTGGTAAAGTTCTTGCAGGAGAATCATATTTAGATGGAGCTATAAGAGAAGGAATAGAAGAAATTAATTCAAGTTTAGAATTAGAAGAAGTGTGTTTTTTCTTTTATGATCAAGAAGACTATAAGGCATTTTTCAAAGTATATACAACAAAAGAAGAAATAGATCCTAATTGTTTAAAGCCAAATCCTGAAGAAATACAATATATTAAAGCATTTAGTATAGAAGAGATCAAAGAAAAAATAGAAACAGATCCAAATAGCTTTGCTCCAACCTTTAGAGAAGCAATAAAATGTTTTGTTAAAGCAAGTTTAATTATTTAAAAGATATTTTTTTAATTAAAGTCTTTATATTTAATTAAAGTTTTTATATTTAATATAAATAATATTTAATTATGTTGATTTTTAAATATATACTATATCTATATAATTATGGCAGTAATATATGGTTATTGTAGATCAGATATAGATCTATTAAATAAATGTCCAGAATATATAAATAAACAAAATGATAGTTATACTACCGATAAGATAGATCAGAGTTATTTAAGATATACTATGGATATAGATTCAGAAAAAAAAGGTTTTTTGGAAAATATTTCTTATGAGATAGAGACTCTAGAAAAACAGATTCTAGAAGATGAAAAAAAATTATCCGAAAATTTAGAAAAAATAGATCTGGATCTTGCCGAAATCGCTGAACAAGAAACAAAATTACAAAAAATTGTTGGTTTTATAAATAAAATATACATAACAAAAAAAGAAAAACCAACCTTGTTAAAAAAATCAAAAAAATTACAAAACACTTTAGAAAAACAACTTTTAGATCTTAAAAATAATCCAGATCTTGTTTTTTTAGAAAGACAAAAAGATCTAGTCCTTAAAATACAAACTTTAGAAAAATTAAAAGAAGATTCATTATATAAAAAAGCAAAACAAGAAACAAAAGTATTAGATCAGTTATTAAAATTAAAAGATGATTCTCATGTTCTTTGTGGTGTTAATATAGCCATAACTAAATTTAAAAAAATAAAAGCAAGAGAAATAAGATTTGATTTTATTATAATAAATAACAAAGGTGTTTTTTTAATAAAAATTAATAAAGACGATCAAGATTCAAAAAAAAAATATTTGAAATTTGAAGATCTTAAAAAATCTTTTGAAATGTTTCTAAAAAATATGCTTCTTGCAAAAGATGTTTCTATAACAGAGAGTAGAATTAAAGCTTTGTTTATAGAACAAGGAATAGATTCTCATGATTATGAAAAAAGTTCTGTGAAAAATGTTAGTTTAGAAAAATTAAATTTTGAAATAGATAGTTATCCTAATTGTTTATATGAAAAAGAAGTTTCTAATATTGTTTATTTTTTAAGAAATTATATTAAAAAAAAATAAAAAAAATTAAGGTTGTTGTATACAATAACCCCAATCATAATCTGCTCTTTCTTCAATAGAATTAATATACAGATCTATATTTTGATTTGATTTCATATTTGCTATAATTTCTTCAGAACTTTTTTCACTTATACCGATAAGTTTAGGTATATATGATTTGTTTGAAACATAGCAAGTTATTTTCTGATCTTTGTTAGAATCATCACCATCTAAATTTATAGATTCTTCTAACATTTTTAGATTTGTCCAATCTTCTTCAGAGAGACTATCATAATATGAAATGACACTTTCTTTTAGTTGTATTATTAAATTATCAACATCAGACTCTATTTCTGAAAAGTCATTTATTTCATTAATATCGGGGAAATTACTATCCGGTCCAAACATAAAAGCTGTGTTAGTAAATATTTTTAACTTGTTTTCAGGATTGTCAAGATGTTCAATAATTTGATTTTTATCAAATTTATATTCCATATCAGTTATTTTTTGTTCAATTTCACACTCGTTACTTTCTGTTAATCCAATTATATTATATTCATAATTTAATTTTACTAAAGCACTAGGCCAAGACAAAAAGTTTTCAACTTCTTTTGTTTGTGTATATGGTTGGCAGTTAAGTAAAATTGTTTCAATTTCACTAAGATTTTCATCATTATTAATGCCAGTATCCTGCTCTTGATCTTGGGAGGCGTTAGAATCTAGGTTATCTGTGTTTTCTAAATCAGTTAAATTTTCAACATTACTGTTTGTGTCTGTTAGATTCGTGGTATTTTCAGGATTATTTAAATCCACATCTGTTTTTTGTAATAGACTAAAACCTATTGCAATAGCAGCAATTAATAATATAACTCCTAAAACAATAAATAGCATCTTAAAAGATCTTGGTTTTTTTATCTCTGTTGATTCTTTAAAATCAAAGGAGGGTGCTGGATCTGGATTACTATTTTGTTCATTAGTAATTGTATAATTTGCTTCAACTGGTTCTTGATTTTCTGTTTCAAAGTTTTCATTACGTTCTTTTATCTCTTTGAGATAATCTTCACTCATTCTTTTCACCATTTTTTAATTTTTTGCATATTTTTTTGGTTTGAAATCTTTATAAACCCTTTGTTTTTGTTTTTAGAAAATATTTCTTTTTTATCTTAGCAAATGATTTTATAATACTTATCTTTGTACAATATATTATAATGAACTCAAATAAAATAAAAACAAAAATAAAAGAACAAGTTCCAAAAATAGTTGAAAAAATAAAATTTAGAAAAAATGTTTTTTTTTTGTGGTTTTTAATAATTTTTATAATAAGTATTTTATTTGTGATTAAAAAAGATCTTTTTGATATTAATTTCTTAAATTATTTTGTTACAAATAATAAGTTTTTAGCAATAATTATTTATATTTTTTTATTAACATTAATTGGAATAACTTTAATACCAACAACCCCATTTGCAATAGCAGGGCTTTTATTTTTTTCACCTCTAGAGACTTTTATTTATAATCTGATTGCAATAATTGGTGCAATGACAATAATCTATTATTTTTCACAATATGTGGGTTTAGATAAACTTCTTGAGAAAAAATACCCTAAACAGATTATTAAACTAAAAAAAACACTTAAAAATAAAATGATATTTATTATTGTTCTTTGGAGCTTTATGCCATTTGTGGCAACAGATCTAATAATTTATGTTGCTAGTTCTTTAGATATACAATATAGAAAATGCTTTTTTGGAGTATTGATTGGTGAAGGAATACTTAATTTTCTCTATATTTTTGCATCTCATTCTATTATTGGTTTTTTTATCTAATTTTAACAAATCCAAAAAAGATAACTTTAAAAAACATAACTCTTTAATATTAATAATTAAAATTATAAAAGAGGTGTGTTTTTATGCCAATATCAAAACCAATAAAGAAAACCACACAAGTAAAAAAAACCCAAAAAAAACCAGCAATAAAATTTGAAACTAGAAATAGTATTTTAAAACAATCTAGTACTTTGAAAAAATTTAAGATACAAGTAAGCCAGATGAAATTGGGGTTATTAGCAGTTGGCGGTAAGTTTCCAGAATTAAATAGACATTATTCTAGATTAATTGTTTTAGATGCCAATCTAAGTGAAGCCATTTATCAACTAAGAGAAGTAAAAGATGGCACAAAAAGATCAGAATCTATAGAAAAATTTGAAAAAGAATTAGTAGAATTTCAGAAAAAAGTTAAAGAAAAAAAAAGGTTTGTTGAAAGAGCTGTGGGTAATAAAGTAGATTCCATAAACACATATTTTAAGCAATTAGAAAATATAGATCTTAAAAAAATAAGTTTGAAAGAGTTAAGAGCTCTTGGAGATAAAGCAGGAAAATATAATAGAGAATATTCTAGAATAAGAGATGTTTTTAAGGGAAATATAGATTTTACTGGCCCAGGAGGAATAGATTATTCTTTTAAAAGGCAAGAACATTTCTTTGAAAAATATAATCGTGCTCTAAACTCTCATAGAAGATAGTTTATAAATTTATTCTATAACTATTATCTATAATTAAATAATAAAATATAATTAAATAAAAATATGGGGGATTAGAAATGATCACAAACTTTTTGATCGGTGCAGTTAATGTATCATCCACAGAAATGAATTTGGCTATGTTTGGATTACTTAGTTGGATTGCTGCAATGTTTGCAGCATTTATGTTGATTGCTGTTGTTGTAAGTATACTTGTGTATATTTATTCGTCTTTAGTGTTATTTACTATAGGTAAGAAACTAGGATATAAACGTTCTTGGCTTGCATGGATACCAGTGGCAAATCTAGCAATGATTTTACAGTTAGGTAATTTCCATTGGGCATTAGTATTTTTACTATTGGTTCCTATATTAGGTACTATTGCAGTAGCTGTTTTGCTAATAATTTCCTTATGGAGAATTTATGAAAAAAGAAAGTATTCTGGATGGTTATCATTAGTACCATTATTATCAGTAATTCCAGTAGTTGGTTTTTTAGCCGGAATTGCTCATTTAGTAATAATGGGTGTTGTTGCTTGGAAGAATAAATAAATTTTCTTTTTTTCTTTTTTTTAAATAGTTTTTTAAACTCTATTTCTATAAATATATTAAGGTATTTATATGGTTACAAAAATTATTGGGCTTAAGTCCTCATTAGATCAAGATCAATTAAATAATAAAATTATAAAAGATCTTAAATTATTAGAACTGCATTTATATGAAAAAGATTTTTTAGATTTTTTCAAGTTTAAAGAAAAATTATTAAACATACATAATAAACATCCAAATCTTAAAATAATGCTGCATGCTCCAATCATGGAAAAACAAAAAGAATATTTATCATTATCTGAATATAATGAAGATCTTTATTATAAGATCTATTCTGTTTGTAAACAGCTAAATTTTGTGACAGGGTTTGTTGTTCATTCTGCTTATAAGGGAAAATCAATGGAAAAATCTATTTCTAATTTGAATCTATTAAGAGATAAGTATAAAGGAATAGATAAATATATGTATATAGAAAATCAAACAGGTAATTTTTCAGAAAATAAAGACAATTGGTTAGAGTATATAAAGATTGCTAAGATTTCAAGAATCTGTTTTGATGTTTGTCATTTTACTAAAAATTATTCTCAGGAAGATCTAGAAGAGTATTTGTTTTCTCTTAGAAAATATATAACAAAGATCTATTTTCACATATCAGATAATAATCCAAAAACAGGAAATAGTAATCCACTAAATCTTGGACAAGGCTCTTTAGATTTAAAAAGATTAAAAGAACATATTGACTTTGGAATAATTGAGACCTTTCCAAAAGACGAAAAAATAGGAAAAGAAGTAATTGAAGATTATTATTATTTTTTAGAACAATGATATTTAATTATGAATAAAAAAATATTATTTGGTTTGTGTTTATTATTATTTGTGATTTTGTTTATAGTTCTTAACAATTGCTCAAGAGAAAAATTAAAATTTAATAACACAAACGCCAATGATTCAAACAAAACAATTGAAGATTTAGATCAAAATAAAGATTTAGATAATCAAATAATTGATGAAGATTTATTAAATTCTGTAGATCTAAATAATATAGAAGAAAAACACTATTATTTTGGTTATGGTAGTAATATGGATATAAATCTATTAAGAAGAAGGATTGGAAATCCAACAATTGTTCCAGAATCATACGGATTATTAGAAAATTATAAGTTGATCTTTCCAAGAGGAGTTGGAAGTGTTGTACCAAATCAAGATTACAATGTTTATGGTTGTGTTTTTTTATTAACAGAAAAAGAACTAAAAAAATTAGATGTTGTTGAAGGGTATAGAAAAGATAGAGATCGTTTATTAAATTCTTATAATAGAGAATTAATTGAGATAATCTTACCAAATAAAGAAAAAATAATTGCTGATATTTATATTCAAGTAAAAGAAACAGAAGACCTGCCAAGTAACACTTATAAACAAACAATCATAAAAGGCGCAAATGATTGTAATTTGCCAAGAGAATATGTTAATTGGTTGGAAGATCTAGAAACTAGGTGATTATTTAAAAAAAAACGCTATATAAATCTTTTGTTTCTTTAATATATTTATTAATTTAAAAAAAGAGGTGTAATTTATGAAAGAAAATATATCATGTAATTTCTATAAAAGCAATTTATCTATTTATCAGTACACCTCAATCACCACTTACACAATCTAGATCTTATTACTAATAAGATTTGTCTGGTTTTAAATAAAATAAAAATATAATTATAGGTGGTAATAATATGAATAGAGAAGAAATAGTTAAAGATATTAAATCAAGATATTTAATATTAGAAAAAAATGGAAAAGAAATAGAATTAAATATAAATAACAAAGAAGAAATGTTTAAAAAATTAGAAGATCAAGAAGATCAAAATCTTAAACATTACATAAACGCAGAAGAACTAAAAATAGTTTCAAACAAAGAAGCTCCGTCAATAAAGGTTATGCAAGAACAAGAATTAATTGGTTATGTGCCTTCAAGTGATTCAGGACATTTTCAATTATTTCCAAAAGGGAAGGTGTTATTTAACTTAATAAAAGAATGGTGTGATGATATTGCTATAAAAGATCTAAACTGTTTAGAAATAGATTCGCCAATACTTTATGATTGGAGTGATTTAGAAATACAAGAACAAGCAAAATCATTTCATGAAAGACATTATATAGTTAAAGTACCAAATGATGAAAAAAAAGAATTTGTTTTAAGATTTGCTGGTGATTTTGGTTTGTTTAAAATGTTAAAATCAGCAAATGTAAATTATAAACAACTACCAATCAGAATCTATGAATTTTCAAAAAGTTTTAGATTTGAAAAAAAAGGAGAACTTTCAGGGCTTAAAAGATTAAGAGCATTTCATATGCCAGATATTCATAGTTTTTCAAAAGATTCCAAATCTGCAAAAGAAGAATTTTTATTACTTCATAATAAATTTGATAAACTTTTAAATGGTCTAGAAATAGATTTTGCAATAGTTTTTAGAGTAGTAGAAAAATATTATGACGAATATAAACCAATGATTTTAGAAATCTCCAAAATATCTAAAAAACCAGTATTTATTGAATTATTATCGGATATGAAACACTATTGGGCAATTAAAAACGAATATCAGTTTATTGATAGTGTTTATGGTAATGTTCAATTAAGTACTATACAATTAGACATAAAAGACTCAAAAGTATATGGTCTAAACTATATTGATCAAAATGGAAAAAAAGAAGGGTATGTTATTTGTCATTCATCTATTGGATCAATAGAGAGGTTGATCTATTCCATATTAGAACAATCATTAAAACAGAAGCATCCAGTTTTGCCATTATGGGTTTCACCAATACAATTAAGAGTAATTCCTGTGTCATTAAATCATTTAGAATTTTGTAAAAATTTGAAATTTAATGAAGGCATAAGATGGGATATTGATGATTCAGACAATAGGCTTTCAAAAAAAATAATAAACGCAAGAAAAGAATGGATACCATATGTTTTAGTAATTGGAGATCAAGAAATAAATTCTGGTAATTTTTCAGTATCAATAAGAAAAAATGAATCAAAAATTATTTTAGGAAAAGATCAACTAGAAAAAGAGATATTAGAGCAAGTAAAAGGATTTCCAAAAATAAGACAATCCCTTTTACGAGAAAAAAGTAGATCACCCATTTTTTATGGGTGATTTTACTCTTTCTTATTTTTTAAATTAATTTAGTAAAATGATTACTAGTTTTTATTGGAGATCTTGGTTTTATTCTGGGCATGATTATCATTTTATTAAATCTATATTCCCATTAATAATAATGGGATTAAATCCTTCAATTTCATCCTTTAATATACCTTCAGGAATATCATTAAATAAAAATATTTTTTTATTTTGAATAAACGCTTCATACATTTCAAGAAAAGTAGCGCCACCAATGTAGTTTGGTTGACCATGTTTTTCAAAATTCATAACTAACACAGCATCATTTTCAGAAACTTTTTTTCTTTGCATAAAAAATGCTTCTGCTTTAAATTTTTGATGAATTTTGAAATCAGATTTTGTTCTTTCTTCAATAAATGGATCATCAAAAAAGTTTGGTAATGTTATTATGTGCCCGTTTTTTTCAAGATTTTTTTTTGTATCTTCGATTTTATGGTAATTGTGTTTACTTGAGATCATAAATATTTTCATAAATTATTACCAATTTTATTTTTAAATTTAAATAACGTATATAATGTTTTAAATAAAAACATTTCTAATATTTATATAAACCATATATTTATAATATAATTTGTCTCAAACATTAATAGAATAAATAAACTAAAAGTGAATATTTGTGAATTTAAAAAAAAATAAATCCGCAAGACTGTTTTTTATATATGGTCTTTTTTCTGGTTTAATTATTGGGCTGACCTTATCACTACTTGGAGTTCCACAAGTTATTGGAAATTCCATAAAAACAAATAGTTTAAATTTTGAAAAAGAAATAAAAATTGATGAAGCAAACAGAGTTGTAACAGTTACTGTTTATGGAGCATTAGACCCAAAAAGTAAAACTTTTGATAAAGATTTTGAAAGAATGTATGCGTTCGCAATAAAAAATATTGAGACTGTTATTAATGAAAAAGGTATAAGCGATTGTAAAACTGGAAGAACATTATCAGAATCTGAAAAAAGAGCGCAAATTATAGAATTAAAAAAATCAGGATCTTCAGATTTGTTAAAGGCGCAAGTTATTTTTGATTCTTATAATAAATTAGAGTATTTAAATAATTTATCTGTTCAAAATTATGAAGAAACACAATTTGCTGAAAATACTAATGATTATGTTTTATATTTTGATCCAGAAGAACCTTCTGGTGGAGATTTTGATCCAAATAATCCACCTGGTAGTGATTCTGGTGGTATAAATTGGCCTGATTTTCCTGATTTCCCGACACCTAAATGTACGTCTTGTGGTGGTGGAACAGGCATTTGTATTTTAGGTGTTTGTGGATCTGGAGGTGGGTCTGTAAAAACTTGTGTTGTTGAGGGACAAACAGTTTTATTAGCTAATGGAAATTCTGTTTTTGTTCAAGATGTTTTAGTTGGAGATAAAGTTTTATCTTATAATTTAGAAAATAATACTTTTGAAGAAGATGAGATTACCTTTGTAAAAGAAAATAAACCAGAATCTTATTTTAGAATAAATAACAAACTTGAACTTACTTCTGGTCACGAAATTTATGTAATAGATAAAGGATATATAGAAGTTGATGATCTGAAAGTAAATAAAGATTATATTTTAGACAATGGCAATCCAATATTAGTCACTTCAAAAAAACACATAAAAAATAATGATAAAGTAACTTATACTTTAACAGTTAAAAATAATAAAAATCTATTTGTTAATGGCGTGTTAGTTCATAATGAATTGCCAGTAACAAAAATAGAACTTAGAGAAGTATATATTTCATTTACTTTTAATTTTTAATTTCTTTTTTTTTAATTTCTTCCTTTAGATCTTTAATAAAAGAATCTAGATCCTTTTCTCCTAAAATCTCATTATTTCTTGTTCTTATGTTAATGGTTTTATTTTCTTCTTCCTTATCTCCAACAACCAAAATATAATTGATCTTTCTTAGCTCAGCATTTCTGATCTTCTTGTTCATTGTCAAAGAGGCCTGATCAATATCTACTCTAAAACCATTCTCTTTTAACTTTTTTGAAATCTCTTTAGCATACTTGTTATGTCTATCAGCAATAGGAAGCACAATAACTTGGATTGGAGAAATCCACAATGGAAATTTACCCTCAAAATGTTCAACTAATATTCCTAAAAACCTCTCAACACTTCCTAAGATTGCTCTGTGAATCATAACTGGTCTAATCTTTTGATTATTTGGCCCTTCATAAGTTAGATCAAATTTTTCAGGCATTTGAAAATCTAGTTGTATGGTTCCACATTGCCAGGTTCTTCCAATAGCATCATTTAGATGAAAGTCTATTTTTGGACCATAGAAAGCTCCATCCCCTTCATTAACCTTATATTCTTTTTTTGTAGAATCTAGAACCTCTTTTAAAGTAGTTTCAGCAAGATCCCATAATTTTGAATCACCCATAGCCTTTTCTGGTCTTGTGGATAGTTCCATATGATAGGAGAAACCAAAAGTCGTATACACTTCATCAATGAAATTAATAAGATCTAAAATTTCTTCCTTCATTTGTTCCTTTGTACAAAAAACATGAGCATCGTCTTGAGTAAAGCATCTTACTCTAAATAACCCAGAAAGAACACCAGACAACTCATGTCTATGAACTAATCCAAACTCTCCTGCTCTTATTGGTAGATCTCTATAAGAATATTGATGTGCTTTATAGATTAAAATATGTCCTGGACAGTTCATAGGTTTTACTGCAAAATCCTGATCATCTATTTTTGTAAAATACATGTTATCTTTATAGTGGTCCCAATGTCCTGATTGTAACCATAGTGATTGATTTAATATTATTGGTGTTTTGTTAATCTCATAATTTCTTTTAATCATTTTATCAGAAACAAAATCAACTAAAGTGTTCCAAATAAGAGTGCCATTAGCATGGAAAAAAGGCATACCAGGGGCTTCTTCTTGAAAGCTGTAAAGATCTAATTCTTGTCCAATTTTTCTATGATCTCTTTTTGAAGCTTCCTCTAGTTTTGTTAAATATTCTTTTAGTTCAGTTTGTGATGGATAAGAAACACCATATATTCTTTGAAGTTGTTTGTTTTTTGAATCCCCCTTCCAATAAGCACCAGAAGCCTTAAGAATCTTAAAAGCTTTTATTTTTCCTGTGGATTCTAGGTGTGGTCCTCTACATAAATCAGTAAAGTCTCCTACTTTATAATAAGAGAGTTTTTCTCCCTTTTTTTTAATATCATTAATCATTTCTAGTTTGTGTGGTTGATCTTTAAAAACTTCTAAAGCCTGATCAAAATCTATTTCAAATCTTTCAAATTTAAGATCTTCTTTTATTATTTTATTTGCTTCTTCTTCTATTTTTTTAAGATCTTTTTCAGAAAAAGAACTCTTTAAATCAAAATCATAATAAAATCCATTTTCAATAGCAGGACCAATTCCAAACTTAACATCAGAAAATAATCTTTTTACTGCAAGAGCCATAATGTGGCTGGAGCTATGATTATAGATCTCTTTACCTTCTTCATTTTTATAGGTTATTACTGTTAGATTTGAATCTTTATCTAAAGAGCTAGAAAGATCCATTAATCTATCATCTACTTTTATTGCAAGAGCAGATCTTAATAGACCTTCGCCAATATTATTTTTAATAAAATCTTTTGCACTAATTCCTGATTCTGTTGATACTATTGAACCATCTGGTAATTTTATGTTTATATTCATTTTTATTCCTCTTATATGATCTACCATAATATAAAATATACTGTTAAGAAATGTATAAAAATAAGAGTATTTTTGTTTTAGGTGTTTTATTTTCGTTTTTTTAAAGAAAATATAACACTCTTTATCGCAAAAAAAGGAAAAATAACGCTTTTTCTTTGTGTTGTGTAATTTAATCTCTAAATATAGCTGTAAAAAATAATTTTTTCAGAAGAAATTGGTTATAATTAAAAAATGTGTGAGCATCTAAGTTTTGAAAAACAGTTTAATACTTCGTAGATCTTTATATAATCTCGAATCCGCAACCCATTAAGCAATGGTTATTTAGTTTACTGCTGCTTCCTTCCGGATCTGACAGGGTTAGCTAAAAAAACCACTCTTATTGGACGAATTGTCAGCAACTATACAAAGAGCGAAATATTACTTATTTCCCTAGACTTAGAGATAATCCCAGCATATGCGGATTTCTGGCAACAAGGGACCGCAAGCCCCCCGATATAGCTCACACAAAGATATTATTCACCAATATATTTAAAAAGAGAATGTTGTATAATATAATTAAATCAAATGTTTTTTTTTGATTTTTAAAAAAAAGAAGTGTAAATCTTGCTTCTTTTTTTAAAATAACTACAAAAAAAGAAAAAATAGAGGTGGGTTTTTGTGAAATCACTAATAGAAAAGGCAGTCTCTGGAAGAGAAGCAAGTCCAGCAGAATATGCAAAAGACGGAGAATTTGCTGCACCAAAGATTATGGTTATTGGTGTTGGTGGAGCTGGAAACAACTCAGTAAATAGAATCTCAGCAATGGGTGTTGCTGGAGCAGAATTGGTTGCAATCAATACTGATAGAGCACACTTAGGTATTATATCAGATGATATAACAAAATTATTAATTGGAAAATCAGTAACAAACGGATTAGGTGCTGGAGCCTACCCAGAAGTTGGTGCTAAAGCTGCTGAAGTAAGTAAAGCAGCATTAGAAGAATTATTAGATGGTGTTGACCTATTATTTGTTACTGCAGGAATGGGTGGAGGAACAGGTACAGGAGCTGCACCAGTTGTTGCACAAATAGCTAAACAACAAGGAGCAATTGTTGTTGCAATTGTAACATATCCATTTGCTTTAGAAAGAGCAAGAATGAGAAAAGCAGAAGAAGGTATTGATGTATTAAAAGATATTTGTGATACTGTTGTTGTAATAGATAACAATAGATTAGTAGAATTAGTTCCAAACTTACCAGTACAAGACGCATTCAAAGTAGCAGATGAAGTAATTGCAAGAGCTGTAAGAGGAATTACAGAAACAATAACACAACCATCATTAATCAACTTAGATTATGCAGATATTAGAACAGTGATGTGCGGTAAAGGATTATCAGTAATTGCTGTTGGAGAATCACAATCTGTAAATAAAGTAGATGAAGTTTGTGAAGATACATTAAAGAATGCATTATTAGATGTTGACATTACAGGAGCAACAGGATGTTTAATCCACATAACAGGTGGAACCGAATTAACACTTGGTGAAGCAAATGCTGTTGGTGAAATGTTAACAGAACAAATCGATCCAAACGCATCAGTAATTTGGGGTGCAAGAATTGATCCAACTTTTGAGAATAAGTTAGAAGTTATTGCAATTTTTACTGGAGTAAAATCACCATTCATTAAAGGAAGTAAGAAATATACTGGTGGCAAGGAACCTGTAAGAGGATCAGGATACTCTTCAAAGTATAATGATGACTTTGGAATAGATATGATATAAGGTTAGAAACTTAACCTTTTTTTTTCAAAAACCCAAAAAAAGCTTTTTAGCTTTTTTTCTATTTTTTCTTTTTCTAATTTAAAATTTTTTTATAAAAAGATCTATTATTTTAAATTTAAAATTAAATTATTTTTTGTAAGATTAAAGTTTATATCTAATATCAAATGTTTTATATTTCTTTTTCTATCTAATATATTATATATAATTAAAAATAAGAAATAAATATGAAATACACAAAAGACCTATCCTGGAAAAAAGGAATAACAGTAAAAGAAATTGTAGATCAATATTCATCAGTTGGATATCAATCCACAGAAATCTCAAGAGCATCAGATCTTATAACAAAAATGAAAAAAGAAGGGGCAAAGATCTATTTATCATTTACATCTAATATGGTAACATCAGGACTAAGAGGATTTTTTGCACAAATAATTAAACTAAAAATGGTTGATGTTATTTGTACAACAGTTGGCTCAATTGAAGAAGATATTATGAAAAGTAAAGGAGAAAAGTTTATACTAGGATCATTTAGAGCAGATGATCAAGAACTTTATGAAAATGGACATAATAGAGTAGGAAATATTCTAATAACTAATGAAACATACTCAAAGTTTGAAGCACAAATGCAAGGATATTTATTAGAACTATATAAAATTAAAAAAGTTTGGTCAGTAACAGATCTATTAAAAGAAATAGGACTAAAACTAGATGATGAAAACTCATTTTTATATCAAGCAGCAAAAAACAATGTTTCTGTTTTTTGCCCAGCAATAACAGATGGATCTTTAGGTTTCCATTTGTTTTTATTTAAACAAGATCATCCTGATTTCTTTGTAGATGTTATAGAAGACTTTAAACAAATTATTTTTTCAACAACACATGATGAAAAAAAAGGAATAATTGCTCTTGGTGGGGGAGTATCAAAACATCATGTGATCTTAACAACCTTAATTAATGGTGGAGCAGACTATGCTCTTTATATGACAACAGCATCCCCTAGATCAGGATCACTTTCAGGAGCAACAACAGATGAAGCAAAATCCTGGGGAAAGATTAAAGATGATGCTGATGCTGTTACTGTTATTGGAGATGTAACCATTACTTTTCCATTAGTAATGATAAAATCCTTAGAAAATCTTAGTGATGAGGGTATTTTAAAAGAATTTTAGAGTAAGGAATAGTTTTAAAAACTATTTATGTATTTATTTTGATAGCGATTAAAGAGAAATAATTATGATAGACACAAATATACTTTTATTATTTATTGCAGGAATATTTTTAATAGGCTTTTTTGGAAATCTGTTTTTTAGAAAAACAAAAATATCAGATCTTTTTTTTCTAATACTAATAGGTTTCTTGTTAGGACCTGGGTTAAACATCATTCCAGCAGAACCATTAGCACTACTTAAAAGTTTTGCACCATTTTTTGGAGCTTTAGCATTAATGGTTTTGTTGTTTGAAGGTGGTCTACATCTTAATTTTTATAAAGTCCTAACAGAGTTTAAGAATGCTACTTTATTTACTTTGTTAGTGTTTTTATTTACTATAACTTTATCTAGTGTTACACTATACTTTGTTTTTAATATTTCCTTAATATATGGTATTTTAATTGGAGCAATAGTAGGAGGAACAAGTTCAGCAGTAATTGTTCCATTAGTAAGTGCTTCTTCAGCAACTGAAGACACTAAAACTTTTTTAACACTAGAATCTGCAATAACTGATTCTTTGTGTGTTGTTTTTGCAATAGCGGTTTTAGATATAATTGTCTCGCAAAGCACAAATATTCAACTAATTGTACAAAATATCTTTGCAGCATATGCAATCTCTGTTGTTATTGGTTTAGTTGCAGGAATTACCTGGGTTGGAGTTTTAAAGAAGTTTAGGTATGCTAGTGAGTTTGGATATATGTTGACCTTTTCCTTTTTAATAATTATTTATGTAGCTTCAGAATTTTTAAAAGGAAATGGTGCTTTTTGTGCTTTGATGTTTGGAATTGTTCTTGGAAATTATCTTGCTATATTTAGATCTGTTAAATTTAATAAAAATAAAGAAAGCGTTCAAGATGGTTTTGATGTTACAGAAAGTATTAAAAAATTTCAAACAGAATTTTCATTATTTATAAAATCATTTTTTTTTATCTATTTAGGAATTATTGTTGATTTTAGTGGGCTTAGTCTAAAAGCCATACTAATAACTATTGTTTTAGTATTGGTTGCAATACTTACAAGAATACTAATTATAAAAATGCTTTATAGAAAAGAAAGCAATCTTAAAAAAGATAGTAATTATATTGTTGGTCTGCATGCTAGAGGTCTTGCTGCTGCAGTTCTTGCAACATTTCCGTTAGCTATGGGTATTAATAATGAGATTACTAGAATGATTATACCTGTTGCTTTCTTGTTTATTATCTTGACTAATCTTTCTACAACAGTTATGTTATTTATAACAGAACATAATACCAAGAAGAACACAATAGAGCAAATAAAGCAAAAGATTATTGAATCTAAAAAAATAGATCTTGATCTGTTAAAGGATAGAATTAAATAATTTTTTTATAAAGACTATAAAAGATTAATTTAGATTTTTTCTTTTTTCTCTTGTTCTCTTTTTTCAAGATCTTTTAAGAGCTCCTTTCCTTTTGAGTTTATTATTACAACTTTTCCTTTTTTTAGATCTTTATTTTGAATACTCAACAAACCAAGATCTTCAAGATCCTTAATGTTTTTAGAAACAGTAGGAAAATTAAGATCTGTTTTTTTTGTAATTTCTTTAGGTGTTAATGGGATTGATAAAGAATACATTATCTTTTTTTTATTAGGGGCAGCTAAGATCTTACCCAATAAATGATAATTATCTTTATTATAATCTGATTTTTTAATATTAGTCATATCATTTAAAGGTTATTTAGTAATAAATAGTTAGTTAAAAGATAATTATATATTGGTTATTATTTAGTTAAAGGATTTAAAAACCTTTTGTTTCAATAATATAATAGAACGCTGTATTTTAGAGATCATTAATGTTTTATAAAACACACAAGGGATTAGTCAAATACAGCCATTGAGAAAAAAAATATTTAGGGCTACGATCTCTTTTGATCGTAATTTTAATAAACAATAAACAGATAAAAAATTTATTTTAGGGGGAAAAGAAAAATGGGTACAAAAAATTATTTTAAGTTATTTTTTGGTTTTTTATTTACCATATTGATCATGGGGAATGTATTTGCTGGTGTTGCAAGTAGTATAAACCCTGTTGGTGGATTTGC
>CAZPGO010000003.1:0-3063 GCA_964586355.1 uncultured archaeon | reverse complement strand
ACAAATTTATTTATGGAGAAATATTCTCCAATATAGAAAAACTAAGCAAAAACACAGACATTATAATTCCTCACGTTTGTAACAACAATGGTAAATTTGACTCTGGGTTTGCAAGCATATTAGCAAAAAAGCACCCAGAAGTTAAAATAAATTATGAACTTCTCCACAATTATAAACTAGGTGACAATCAAAAAGTAAAGCTAGGGAACAGAATTTTTATAAATATGATTTGCCAAAATGGCTATATCCAAAAAAACAATCCAAGACCCCTGAACTACTTTAATTTAGTAAAATGTATGGCTGATGTTAAACATTTTATTAAAAATAACTACTCGGACAGCGAAATAAAAACATTCCAAATACATTGTCCAAAATTTGGCACAGGCAGCTCTGGTGGGAATTGGAATTTTATATCAGATTTAATAGAGGATGTATGGGGAGATCTCGATGTCTTTGTTTACTTGCCCAAGAGAGAATGAACTAATCTAACAAAAAACATTGTTCGTTTAAAACTTCATTTTTAAAAAAATTTCTTTCCCATTCAGATTCATGGAAACGAGGCACTATATTACTACTAAAACCTACAAGTAGTATCTTGTCATCAGATTGCTTATATAGCTTATAATAAACATAGGCTATAAGACCTGTACTTAAGCCTTTAGAAGATTTAAAATTAATTATTCTTTTAAAATGATTTGCGTCTATGTAGCTTGTTTTTGGAGAATTTAAAAAATTAAAGTGCTTAAGAGCATCTAAGCAAGCTTTTTTTAAATTTCCACTATAAGACTCAGGAGATTTATGAAAAATTATCTTATTAACTTTACTTTCTATCTTTTTTATTTCTTCTAATCCAGCATAAACAGAACTCAAAGGGATAGTCCTTGATGATCTTTTTCTTGAAAAGATGGTTATGTTTTTAAATTTTTGCAACTTTTCATATTTAAAATATGGTTGTAAAAAATTAAACAAAATTAGATTATCGCCATCTTGTTGTTGTAAATTTTTAATTTCTTTATCAATATTCAAATTATTTGCAACCAATATGTATCTCATTTAAAGTGTATGTTTTCCTCCCACGTTTTCTCTTATTATATCACTATTATCTAATTCAACATAATATATTTCGTAAACTACACTATCTTCTAATCCTGTAAACTTATGATAAAGGCCGGGACTAATTGAACAAACTTCTCCGCTAGATAATATTGTTTTGTCAACTAAGTCATATTCATTTTTCCACTCTTCTATTAAAATCTTGCCAGACTCTACCCAAAAAATATTAGTTTTATATCTATGACAATGTTTTGAACAATAAGAATTTTTTTCTATAAAAATTCTGTTTATAGAAACATTATTCTTATTAAAAATTTCTTGAGTAAAACCCCATACTTTTCCATGTTTACTCAGATTCATTTTTTTGTTCGCCCCAGGTCTTTTCCCAACCCTCAACGGTAGATAAAGGAATAAATTTATTTATGTCAATTTTATCGGGGTCTATTCCTGGACCGTATGGGCTAGGACAGTATTCTTTTTGTAGTTTTTTTACAACTTCATCTGCAATTTCTGAGTAATGTCTTTCTACGGCTTTATCTACTAGCTTATCTGAAAACAAATTCATAGCAAACAAAACTGCAGTCAGACCTAACACTAGCCAAAACATTTTTTTTTCTAAAATTTCACTCATATTTTTTCCTTTTTTTTTAAAAGAGTAAAAAATTATTTTTTTGGAATCAATTTACAAATTATCTTGTCATTAGTATGCATTGGGTCTTTTTCCAACTGTCCGTGATTTTCTACAGCTTCCAAGAATTTTTTAATTATTTCTTTGCCTTTATCCCTGTGTATTTGATCTCTATAAGATCTAAACCTAAGAGTTATTTGTAACCTTTTTCCTTTTTCAAGAAAATTTATAGCTTGTTTTATTTTTATATTTAAATCATTTTCTTCTATGCAAGACTTAAATCGTATTTCTTTTGTTTCTTCCTTCTTTGTTTTTTTACTTTTTTCTTTTATTTTCTCTTCATATAAATATTTTTTATAATCCATAACATAGCAAACAGGAGGATTTGCTTGAGGTGCTATCTCTACTAAATCCATGCCATTTTGCTGGGCGAATCCCCGAGCATCTTCAATGGAAATAATTCCCATCTGCCTATTATTAATTATAAGCCTAACTTTAGGGCATTTTATTTGATAATTTATTCTATGTTTATAGTTGTGTTGATTTAAATTAAATTTATTTTGATTATAAAATTTGGCCATAACCTTCATATTTCTATGGTGTCATTAGTAATTTTTATACTAATTCCTTCCTTGTTTGATGGGTATTTTTTAACCCAAATAACTTCACCATCAACAATTTTTGAAACTTTAAATTCAAAGAAAAATTCTCCAGGAGAATAAGTATCACTTTCCTTCAACTTGTAAACCAAACTTTGCGATGAAACTTCTTCCTTTTGATCTCCATTAATATCTATGTACATATTATACTCAATTTCTTTTTCTGCTTCAACTTCATAAAATTTAATAATATTAACTTTATCTCCTTTGTTAAAATTTGAAGCAGAAGATTCTAATTGAGATCTTTGAACAAAAACACCTTTTTCTGTAGCTTCTGTCACGGTCATATACTCAAATTTATTAACTTTTTTAACCAACAAGTAATCTTCAATATTGGCGGCTTCTAAATTATAGTTATTTTTAAAAACTAAAAAAGTTTCACTTTCTAATATTTTATTTTTTAAACTTGTTGGGGCCCACATGCTAGCAAAAACAAAAATATTCTCTTCCGATACATCTAACTCATCGCAACCCTTGAGACTATACTTTATGTAAGGCATAGTATCATTTTTTTTAATAACATAATCAAAATGTTTTTCTTTACAATCCATAGCTGTATGTATATATGTTATTTCAAGTAATCTTTAATAAGATAGCTAAATTTTTTATTAGTGTATATTTTTATTTTACCAGAATTTACGTTTGACAACTTTTCTATATCAAATTGTTTTTTTAGAATAAAGTGCGCATACATTAGATCTATATATTTTTTATATAGTTTTT
>CAZPGO010000002.1:0-8457 GCA_964586355.1 uncultured archaeon | reverse complement strand
TACTGCTACTGGTCTTATCAATAACCCTAAGGTTTTAATATTTGGAGTTATTTTTATTATTTTAGCAATAATCATAATCTTTTTTTTAAAAAATATTTTACTAAATAGTATTGTTGGAGTTGTTGGGTTTTTAGTATGTAATTTTTTACTAGGCATTAAACTACCTATTTGGGCAACAATAATTGTATCAGCAATATTTGGAATTGCAGGGCTTGGAACAATGTTAATCCTTAAGTTTTTTGGGATTTTTTAATTTTTCTAAATGTTTCCTAAATAAACATTCTTTAATCCACTAGAAATTGCAAGATCTTTTGCTAGTTAAGATCGGTACAATTTTATAAATATGCACAGGGTAAATATAGGGCTTAATAGAAATAGATCTATTTTTAAATATAATCACAATTATTATAATTATGATTATAACTAGAAACTATTTAAAAGAATTTAAAACAAATAAAATAAAACTAGTTTATGGTAGACGAAAAACAGGAAAATCATTTTATGTTCAAAACTTTATAAAATATAATAAGTTTTTTTTCATATATAGAGACAAGTCAATAAAAAACGTAGAAACTAATGAAAATTGGCAATATGAAGAACTAAAAAGATATATATTAGAAAACAAAGACAAAGTTATAGTGGTTGATGAATTTCATAGACTAGGAGATGATTTTACTGATTTTTTACATAGTCAAAGACTAAATAATTTAATTATAATAACATCCTCTTTACATATTGCAAAAAAAATATTAGCAAGTAAATCCCCTATTTTAGGATTAGTTTATCCCATAGAATTTAGATTAATAACCCCTTGTGAAATAATTACTAATTTAAAAAATAAAAACAATTTTATGGAACAAGCAATATTTTTTAGAGAGCCAACATTGATAGAACTATATGATCAAAAAGAAAAGTTTACTGATTTTTTATTAAAATACTATAAATTTGCAAAATATTGGTCAGTGGCATTATTTGGAGAGATCTTTGAAGATGAAGATAAAATATTAACAGAAACATATGACGCCATTATTAGAAATGTATCTACAGGACATCAAACTATTGGAGAAATTACTACAAATTTATATAACCAAAAAATAATTTCAAAAGAAACGCCTGGAGCAATATCAGCATATATTAATACATTAGTAAATATAGGGGTTTTAGAAAAAACACAAATATATAATCAAAAAAGATACAAATATAAAATAAAATCAACACCAATAGATTTTTTCTTTTACTTAAATACAAAATATGGCGAGAATGTAAGTGAAAAAGAAATAATAGAAGCCTGGCAAAATAAAGTGTCCTTTTATATAGAAGATTTTATTTCTGATTTATTAATAGAAAAAAAAGGTTTGACAAAAGTAATCTATAATAAACCAGATCAAGAAATTGATGTGGTTTTAAAAAAATTTAAAAAAATAGAAATTGTTGGATCTATCAAATGGAAAAAAATAGATGCAGTAAAAATAACTACTGTTAAAGAAAATCTAAATATTGATGCAAAAACAAAATTTTTATTTGTAAAAGAAAAAAATAACAAACAAAAAATAGAAGATATTACAATTTACGATCCTACCAATCTTAAAAAAATCTGCGAATAAAAAATCAAATGTTTCCTAAATAAATATTCTTTAATCTACTAGAAATTGCAAGATCTTTTGCTAGTTTAAGAGACTCTATTTTTGTAGGAGTAATATCCTTTAATCTATAACAAGGAAAAGATCTAGAAAAATGAAGAGGAATATCAGAAGATATAGAAGAAACAAAATCAATTATTTCCTGAATCTGTTCTTTCTTAGTATTATAACCTTCAAGTAATAGATTAGTTATTTCTACGTGGACACCTTTTTTATGCAAATATTTTATGTTCTCTTTAATTATATCAACATTAATGCCAGGAATCAAGTTATCATAAAAAGCTTGATCACCTTTTAGATCTATGTTAATAGCATCAAGATACTTGGTTAGCTCTTTTAAAACCTCTTTAGACATGTATCCGTTACTTACCCAGATATTTTTTAGATTATTTTTCTTAGCTAACTTCATAACCCTTAGTGCAAACTCAGAAAAAACTGTTGGCTCATTATAGGTGTAAGAAATAGAGGGCAAATTATTTTTTAGTGCGAGATCAATAATCTGCTGTTCAGACACCATAGGTAACAAATCCAAATTGAATTCTTTTGGATTAGATATTGAAAAATTTTGACAAAAAGCACAATCAAAATTACAACCAACAGTACCAAAAGAAAGAGTTTTTGTTTTAGGTAAAAAATGATAAAGTGGTTTCTTTTCAATTGGATCTATGGCAATAGCAATGGGCTTGTTATCAACTAAAGAAACTAACGAACCATTAATGTTTTTTCTAACCTTACAAAAACCAGTTTGGTTTTCTTTAATTACACAATATCTATTACAAGCAGTACATTTAATTTCAGCAACACCCAAAATAGAAAAAAAAGTAAAAGACATAAAAATTATCTTTTCTTAAAAACAAACAAATAGCCCAAAACACCAACAACAGAAAAAATACTAAGAACTATTGTTACAATGCCTTGTGGTTTATTAGCAAAACCAACAAAACCAGTTAGTCCACCTGTTGTTTGTGGTTGTTCAACTTGATCTTCAATAAATTCTAGATTTTCAATCGGTTCTTGTAATGTATTGCTTTGAGAAGGAGCTGGCAAATTATTCGGCGAATCATCTAAAATCACTGGAGTTTCATCAACAACACTCTCTGAAACAGTTTCTTGCTCTTGCTCTGGAAGTGCTTCTTGTGCTGGCAAAGCAGTAAATCTAGAACCACCACCAGTAGAATTAATAGACACCGTGCTTTCAATTTCGGATCGGTTATTTGCCTCATCCTTTGCAACAACTTTTACATTTTGAATACCAAGAGGCAAAGTATTTGTAATTTGTGCACTCCATGAACCATCAACAACAGTAGCAACATAGTCGTTTGAATTAATAGTTATCAAAACATCTGTTTTTGTTTTATCAACAACCTTACCAGTAATTGTTGGTTGTCTATTACTTGTAGACAGATTATTTATTTCTAATTGTGGTGCTGTACTATCAATTATAATGACTTGTGCTTTAGAAATAGAATTACCATAATCATCTTTTAAAAAAATAGTTAAAAGATACTCACCCTCTACTAAAGGCAAAAAAAGATTACTACCACTAATTGGTTTTTCTAAATCAATAAGAAAATTATCACCATCTATTATTGGAGCATATTTATTATATTTAAGAGGTTGTGTTGAATCCACAAGCCTTAAAACAGCAACAAAAGTTTTAACATTAGCAATTGGATTTAAAATCGCATCTCCCTTTATCACAGAAGGAGCGGTATTTACAACAAACCTATTTCCATAATGAAATTTTAAATCAACAGGTTCTGTACTAATAGACAGACTAATTTCTTTTTTGTCTTCATTACCTACTCTATCAATAGCCCTAATTAATATTTTATTATTTCCTTCAACTAAACCATCAATTTCACAAGTAACATAATTATAGCCGTTACCTGAACAACATGGACTATAAAATACAGAACAATCATATAAAACATCAAGATCTTGAACATCACCAGACTCATGAGTTTTAGAATAATTAACTTTTATATTTTCATGCAAATTGTCAATAACTAAACCAGTAAAAGTAATTTCTTTTTTATTATGTAAAATTAAATTTTCTTGATCTAAATTTAATTTTGGAATCACAGTGTCTTTATATAAATCAAATTCATAAAGTTTACTTTCGTTATTTGACAAATCAAATAAAACAACATTTAAAGTAACAACACCATCCTTTAATTTAGAGAGATCAAAATCAGAAAAAGAATGATCTAGATTTTTAACCTCATCAAAATTTCTTTCAAAACTTAAAGTGTTTTGAGTGTCGGCAAAAATAAATTTTGCTAATTTACATGGTTTGTTTATTTTTAAATCTAAAGAATAAGATTCAAAATTAGTATTTGTAATAAAATCAGCATCAATTTTTACTATTTCAGGTAAAATATCGTCTTTAATAATGTCTGCTTCAAAATAAACAGAATTATTTGCATGATCAGTTATTTTTAATTTTAAAAAAACAAGACCATCTTCAAAAAAAGAAAGATTTTCATATATTGTTAAAGGAACCTCTTTTTGTAAATCAATAACGCCCTCTACACGAGAATAAAGCTCATTTAATTCAATAGTTCTTGTAATGTCTTGATTTTTCGAGAAAAAAGAATACGTTAAAATACCATCAACCTCTTTTCTATCAAGCAAAAAAGTAAGAGGATAATTTTCTTTATTTAAATAAGATATATTTGAAAAAATAACATCAATAATTTTTGGTCTTATAGAATCTATTGACTTAAAAACAATTTTTTTTGATTCTAATTTTAATTCATCATCAGCCGATCTTAAAACTAAAACACCTAATTGCAAAGGATCTTTATGAGAAGGATCTCCTTCTTCTACAACATATTTTGCAGAATAAACTGAATGATCTTTATTTGATTTCCATTCTATTAATTTAGAATTATATTCTTTTGGACTAATTTCTAAGTTTTCTATGGGTTCATTTAATTTAATATAAAAAGAAATAGAATCACCAATACCCAAAAAACCAGGCTCCTTAGCATCACTACTAAAGTCAACAACATTAATCTCAGCAAAAACCGTTGAAAATAAAAAAATAAAGATTAATAGCAAATTAAAACTTTTAAAAATAATTTTTAAATTCATTATAACACACCTCTAAATTTAAAATATTACCGAGCAAAAAAAAAACAATAAGACTAATATAAATAAGTTATGTTGTAAAATCTATATAAAGCATAATGTTTTCTTAATTAGATAGATATATTTAAAAAGAGGTTGTTTTGCTTATGACAACTTAAATAAATATTTATCAAATAACTATTTATAAAATACCACATAGATCTACACATTCAGTCACCATACGCAGCAGCCGTATCTAAAAATAGGAATTAATTTATTTTAACAAAATTTATAAAATAGAATTATTTTAATTTAAAATAAAACAAACTTTTATTCTGGTGGGCGAGGTGGCTTTTCAAAATCTACTTCTGAATTTTCTAAAACTGAATCACCATATTGATTTTGATTATCTGTAATGTCTGAATTATTATAATCTGAATTACTAATAAAACACTGAGAATCTGCTTCACTAGATATAAATAAATTATAGATAACTAAAGAAACAGTTAAAAATACAATAATTACAATCTTTTTTTTTAAAAAATATTTTGCTAAATAGTATTATTAGAGTTGTTGGGTTTTTAGTATGTAATTGTTTATTAGTTATTAAACCACCAATTTGGGCAACAATAGTAGTATCAGCAATATTTGGAATTGCAGGGCTTAGAACAATGTTAATCCTTAAGTTTTTTGAAACCAGTTTAGTTTTTTTTAATTACACAATATCCATTACAAGCAGCACAACTTATTTTTTTGTTTTTTAAAATATTTAAAAGCATTCATTTTAACCATTTAGTATATTCTTTATGTGTTTTAAAAAATCGGATTATGGTTAATTTATTATCAATTAAAATATACACTAACCTAGAACCATCCGCAGATTTTTCAACAAAATATGGGAGACTGTGTTTCAAATGTTTGTTTGTTTGCAAAGAAGATATTTTTTTGATTTTTTTATAAATGTGTATTTGAAATTGCTTATCCAATTTACTAAAATCCTTCTTAAATTCAGGAGTTAAAAAAATAAGATACAACGCCACACCTATTTTACTTTTTTAAGATGAGGAAAATCTTTTAAAAAATCTTTCTCTGAAATTAACTCAGCACCAGATTTATTTAATTGATCTAGTTCTCTTTTAATTGCATTTCCAACTAATAACAATTCTTGAGAAGAATCATTTTTTGGCAAATATTTTTTACTCACCTCTAAAATTCCATGCCTTATTATTTCACTCTTATTTGAAAAATAACCCTGTGTTAATAATTCATCAAGACATTGTTTGTGTTTTCCAGACAACCTTATAATAAATTCATCTCTAGATGTATTTTTAATCATAAATAATATAGATCCACAATTGTTTTAAAGATATCATTTAGATATCTATTTAAAAAAATAGAAAATTATAAAAGAACAGGCAAACACAAATAATAATAAAGAGAGTAAAAAATATGAAATACAATATAGATCTACACATTCAGCCACCATACGCAGCAGCCGCATCTAAAAATAGGAATTAATTTATTTTAACAAAATTTATAAAATAGAATAATTTAAAATAAAACAAACTTTTATTCTGGTGGACGAGGTGGCTTTTCAAAATCTACTTCTGAATTTTCTAAAACAGAATAACCATATTGATTTTGATTATCTGTAATGTCTGAATTATTATAATCTGAATTACTAATAAAATCCTGAGAATCTGCTTCACTAGATATAAATAAATTATAGACAACTAAAGAAACAGTTAAAAATAAAATAATTATAATAAATATAAAAAACATTTTTTTCAATTTACATCACCTAACACACAATTTTTAGAAACAAAAACAAAATAACCATAGTTTAATCTTAAATTATTATCTATTGGTTTAGAAAAAACCCCAAGATCTGTTAAATTATCTAGAAGTAAAAAAGAAGAATATCGTGAACTCACAAATTGCCAAGGGCCTTTTTCTAGTTTACAATCTCCTAAAATATCATTGATATTTAATAATTGCCTTGTTGTTTGATTTACTGTAACAATACTTTTTCCATTTGCTGTTATTGGGGCGCCAATTAAATTCCAACCGGCTTTTAGTTCTTGACCTTTAGTTGTAACAGATTTTGATCCAGATATAATAGTCTCACAGGCAAAATCAGCATTTGAATTATTCTCTACAGTTACTTTAATCCAAACACCTTTATTTGAAGGAATTTTTTGACCAACTTCCAGAAAACCAATATTTTCATAATCATCTAACTCAGGATTCCAAATCCACAAAACACCATTATTACAAGTGGTCTCTAAAACAGTTCCAAAACCAGAACCATCATCTAAAAATATAGAAAATAAATTCCAACCAGAACCAAAAACAAAATGAGAACCCTCAATTTTTTTTAAAGAAACAGAGTCTGAATCATAATCATCTAAAAAAACCAAAGTTCCAAAAGAATTTTGAGGTTTTTTTGTAATAAAAAAAGAATCTAAAATTAGGTCATCATTTTCATTCCATAAAGAGAACATTGGCGAATTAAAACGCATATCAAAATCAATTAAACCCAATTTATAACCATTTTTTAAAATATGTTTTTCTCCAAGAGCTAAATTAAATTTGGTAGCATTTTTAAAAGTTAAATCTTTATTAATTATTTCTAATTCATCCTCAGAACTATCACTTACAGTTGAAGGCAAATCCTCATCTATAGACGTTATTTTAACTTTTGCAAATTCTCTAACAAAAGCAATTGGAGAATCTGTTGGTGTTGATTCACCAAAAACATCTAACAACTCTAAATTTATTTTTAAATTTGGTGCGGGTCCAATTTTTTTTGAACCTTCATTAATATTTAAACTACTTGCATTGGCTATAGAAATAAAACCTTCAGAATCATAAAGACTAAAAATTATTTCGTCACCCTTGTGTGCAGAAAGCAAAACATCAACTTCCAATTTCCAACCATTATCTGCAATTAAAAAATCTCCTGCCTTTACATCATAAGTTCCATCCCCATAAAACATTTCTGCAGAAAGGTAATTAAAAAAAGAAAGTAAAAAAAAGCCCAATAATAAAAAAACATATATTTGTTTCATAAAAAATCATCTATTTAAAATAGAATCAAAACAAATAAAAACAAATCATTAAATAAAATAGAAAAAAATAAAAGAACAGGCAAACACAAATAATAATAAAGAGAGTAAAAAATATGAAATATAATATAGATCTACATATTCATTCACCATACGCAGCAGGAGTATCTAAAAATATGAGTATACCTGTTTTAGCAAAAGAAGCAAAATTAAAAGGACTAGATCTTATTGGTACTGGAGATATATTACACCCAAAATGGTTAGCTCATGTAAAAGAAAACCTAAAAGAAGAAAATGATTGTTATTATTATAAAGAAGATAAAGAAAAAAAAACATATTTCTTATTAACAACAGAAGTAGAAACAAAAGGAAGAGTACATCATTTAATATTTTTTAAAAACTTTGAAGTTATTGAAAAATTTAAAAAAGAAATAGAAAAATATTCTTCTGATATGAATGTATATGGAGGAGGAAGACCAAGACTTTCTATTGGACCAGACAAACTATTAGATATCTGTGTTAAATACGAGGTCTTGATTGGACCAGCACACGCTTTCACACCATACTTTGGAATATATGCAAATAACAGATCTATAAAAGAAGCATATGGAAAAAACTATAAACAAATAAAATTTATTGAACTAGGGTTATCAGCAGATACAAAAAGTGCAAAT
>CAZPGO010000001.1:0-4624 GCA_964586355.1 uncultured archaeon | reverse complement strand
TTAAGGAAAAAAATCTAGAATTTTGTTTTCCAAAACACGAAATTATTAAAATAATCAACCACGATGCACCAAATAAAGAAAATTTTAACTTAGTCAAATTATACAATAATGAATGTTATGCAATGGAGTCACCCTTTATTTTTGGTTCTGTCTTAGAGACAAATAGTTCTGTAGAAATTGATTGGAAAAATGTTGGAAAAAATCAAAATTACATCAAGTTAAATAAAAATGAAATTATAAAAGATTCCGAATTAAAAAAAATTTTTGATCCAAAAATTTACAAACAACTAAACCCGGATCTTTTAAA
The DNA here is from genome assembly GCA_964586355.1 of uncultured archaeon. Classification (GTDB taxonomy): domain Archaea; phylum Iainarchaeota; class Iainarchaeia; order Iainarchaeales; family CSSED10-239; genus JAKQTP01. The sequence continues at coordinate 4,317 of CAZPGO010000001.1, read as the reverse complement.
TTTATCTGATGAAGAATTAATTAAACATTATTTAAATCATGGTATTGTAGAAAAAAGAGTTTTTCCGCACAATAATATATTGCCCATAGATTTTGATGTCAAAGTATATAAAACACTACATCCTGATTTATCTAATTTTAATGATCGTGAATTAATACTGCATTATATTAATCATGGTAGCAAAGAAAGAAGAATATATAGGCTAGCCACACATAATGATAGTATTTATAAATCTTTTACTCCTGTTTTTATTAATCATGAAGTGTCTCTAACTGGGGCTCCAATTTTTCTTCACGATTTAGTATCTTATTTTAAAGAAAATAATATTTTTATCGATCCTGTTATTATTGAACCATATCCAAATCAACTATTTAGTCATTATGATATTAATAAATACTATCATTTTAATGACATCAAAAAATTACATAGTATGTTACAGCAAATTAATCCGTTGTTTATATATAGCAATTCACTTAATTTGATATACCATCATTTAGATTATTTTAAAGAATTTTTTTACAAAACTATTTTTCATTTTCATGAAAGTTTAAACAATTTAAATGTATCTATATTACAAAAAATTAAAGATCAAAAAATTTATGTAGTTGCTGAAAGGATTAAAAAAGATCTTGAGTCTGTAGGTTGCTCGCAAGTATCTATATTCCCCCCGTTTGTTAATGAACAAAAAAGAGCTGTTGTAGTAAACCAACCCAGATCTAACAAACCGCATATTACAAATGGTTTTCGTAATCTTGACCACGCTAAGGTAGTTGTTGGTATGTGCGGCACCGTGTCCGTTAGAAAAGGATTTTCTCTGTTCTACAACTTAGCTATGCATAATCCAAATATAGAATTTATATGGATAGGAGGAGACTACGACTGGAAAAAAACTGCCAAAGAGTTGTATCAAAGAGAATTCTATGATTTAAACAATTTTTTTCATATACCACATACTAAAAATCCTTATCCTTACTATAATATTTTAGATTATTTTGTTTTAACAAGCACAGACGATCCATGTCCCATAGTTGTTCTTGAAGCTTTGTTGCTCAAAACAAAAGTTATATGCTTAAAAAATAATATTTTTTATGATCACTCATCGTGTACTGATGTTAATTTAATAGATAATTCTGAAAAAAATGAAACAGATATTATTGCAAATATAAGTCTATTTATTAAAAACAAAAAAGATAAAAACTCATCTCACAGTGTCGAATATATTGAAAATAAATTTGCTAAACCACGAATATTAGATAAATTATCACAAAACACTAACACCAATTTTGTAGTTTTTTCTTATTATTTTAAAAACATATTAGACACTACAGATATAAACTATTATACAAATTTATTGAATATGTTTAACATTAATAATAAATTAAAATTTGATATTATTGTTTACATATCAATAGATCATAAATATAAGCTAAAATATAAAAATAAATTATTTAATAAGCTTAAGCGACTACTAAACTTAAACAAAATTTTTATTGTTGATAATAAGGGTTGGAATTTTAATGGTTTAATACAAGGCATTAAGTATATTAACGAACACAACAAGACTACTCAAAATAGTAAAATAGCACATCTACACAATAAATCTAATGTGCATTGGAGAGACAGCATTATTAAAGCTTTTTATGCTTCACAAAAAGACATAGAAGAATATGACACCATAATTGATGATAAGTTCTATGTGGACTGTAGATATGATGATTTAAATAGACCCTTAATGAAAAACTACAATTTATTTGAAATTATTGCCGATATAGATTTTAAATTTATTGGAGGATTATTTTTTATCACCAATCTTGCTAATTTAAATGTATTGTATCATAATTATGATCACATCATGTCTAATCTTACAACAACAGATACCGTTAGTGACTATTGGATACAAAAAATGAAAGATCCAGAAGTATTTAATAGGTATTATTCACACTATAAAACAGATATACTCAATGAGTCTATTGATGTTGAATCACACGAAATAGTTAAAAATAATTTAGCTACAAATTATTATGATTTATATCAAAATTTTGGTAAAAGAGGAATACCTGATTTTCATTTTGAACATGCTTTAGAAAGATATGTGGGACATTTAATTTCAAATAATAAAAAGGTTAAAACGGTGTAAAAATGAATCCGATATTTATAATGGGAAATCCACGCTCTGGATCTTCTGCTTTGACTTCTTGCTTAAAAAATGTTTTAAATATTCAAGGATATAATGAAGGACATTTTTTAAAATATATCAATAACTATAAAGAAACTACAGACAAAATATTTAACAATCTATCAATACATGAAAAAAATCCCAATGTAACTATGGGAAATATTAATAGAGATAAATTTTTTAAAAATATATTACAATCATTTAAACAAACATACGAGTCTTTGTTTGATAATTCCAAATTATATTGGCTGGACAAAACGCCAGGCTGCCTGAGGCAGATTGAATATTTATTATTTTTATGGCCCAATAGTAAGTTCATAATGCTAAAAAGAAGATCATTAGAAAATATAAAATCAAGAACTTTAAAATTTTTGCATCGTTCTTTTGAAGAACATTGTCGTGAGTGGAACAGTAATATGATATCTTGGTACAATTTTGACAAAACAATAATTTTAAATAAAAACTATATAGAAATAGAACATTATGATATGTTGTTTAATTTAAATAAAATATCAAACGATTTAATTAAACTTTTGCCAGAATACTCTGATAAAAAACAAGGTATCATTGACTTTTTTAGTAGCAAATATCCCGAAAGCACCACTGGTAAAAAGCCAGAAATATTAGACATAGACACAATAGATTGGACAGATGACCAAAAGAACATACACTATAAAATATGTAGTAAAACACTAGAATTGTATAATTATAGTTTAAATAAAAGTTATTTTAATGAGAACAAGGCAAAATAATGAAAATAGCTTATTTTAGTTTTATAGATCCTAAAAATAATATTTTGTCATTAAATGCCACAGCAAAAAACATCTATTTTGGCTCGGGTGGCAACACAGGCAATTTAGTTCATATTAATGCCTACTTAGATGTTCTAGAAAAACACCAACTCACACAATGTTCGTTGCATGACCATAGAACCATACACCAGAATGATATTTTGTTAATTGCTTGTGCCAACCAAATAGGAAATCATCATATTTTAAACAAAGAAATTTCTGAGTTGATTAAAAAAATTAAAATACCCATTATAGCATGTTGTTTGGGTACCCAAAACAATAATATGGAAAAATTAGATATTTTAGAAAAAAACATTTAAGTAATATTGATTTTTTTAAAAATATAAGCGACAAAAGAATATCAAACCATCCAAACATTTCTGTTAGGGGGCATTATTCAAAAGATGTCTTGTCTTTTTACGGCCTTAGTGACACGACAGTAACAGGATGTATTAGTTCTATGCTATTTAAAAAAAATATTGGAGCAATTTTAAAAAACAAATACCTAAATCATCAAATTAATAATGTGTGCATTGCGGGGAACAATCCTTTGAATGGTTACGACTGGGTAGAAAGACCCCTTATGGAACTAGTTGAACGTTATAATGGCATTCATGTTGTACAATCACCAGAGGCTATGTTTGCTTTAGTTAATGGAGAAAATATAGATGAACTTAAAGATAAATTTGAAAAGGCCTACGGTATGTCTAAAGATGATATTAGAAGATGGTTTGTTAGACATGGTAAATTTTTTACTAACACCAACAACTGGCTGGAAACTATGCGATTATATGATTTGGTAGTAGGAACCAGATATCACGGCGTTGCAATAGGAATCCAAGCAGAAATCATGGGTACTATTTTAAGTATAGACAGTCGAACAGAGGAGCTTGCACAAACTTCGGGAATAAAATATACTCCTATAAAAAATTGCCAAAATAAAAATTACCAAGAAATATTAGAAGCTTCCCTTTGGGAATATTCAGATTTCACTAAACTAGATATTCAAACAGAATTTTGTAAAAATCAGTTTGATTTATTTTTTACTCAAAATCAAATTATTTTATAGAATTTATAACTCTGGTTAATTGTCATTTTTATTAAACCCAATAATTAAAGCTTCGATAAAATCATCTAAAGCTTTTTTAATTTTAATATTTTCTGTTACCAACTTTTCGTTATAGCTCGTTAATTCTTGAACTTCTAATTTAAGAGATACAGTTTTGTCAAACATGGTCCTCAAGGCAACTTCACAATCAGTTTCGGTTTTGTTTTGCATGTTTTTTTACTGTTTTTTTTTTTTTATTTTTTTTTATATTTTTTAGAATTTTTTTTATTTTACATTATTTG